>JAFXDL010000075.1 GCA_017516265.1 Bacteroidaceae bacterium | reverse complement strand
AACATCGCCCTCGTCATCTATGGTATCCTGATGGCTGAACTGATTGAAGAAAATCTTCTGAAAGGACTAATTGAAAATGAGTTCCTGCTCGTTTTGATTCAAACCATAATATCCACCCTTATAGTCTTACTCACAGGGGAATTTATGCCCAAGACCCTTTTCAAGATAAACCCCAACAAGACTCTACAATTATTCTCACTACCGGCATTCATTTGCTATATCATTTTATATCCGATATCCAAGTTTGCCTCCATGCTCTCCAACATCTTTCTGTATTTCGCAGGGGTAAAAATCAGTAAAGAGACATCAGATATAGCTTTCACCAAAGTAGATCTCGACTATTTCATACAATCAAGCATTGAAAGCAAAAATGAAGAAGAAATCACGACCGAAGTCAAGATTTTCCAAAATGCACTGGATTTTTCAAGCATCAAAATCCGGGATTGTATCGTACCACGTACTGAAATCATAGCAGTCGAATATGAAGCATCACTAGACGAACTTACATCCAAATTCATCGAATTCGGAATATCCAAAGTAATCATTTACAAAGAAAATATAGACAACATCATCGGATACATACATTCGTCCGAGATGTTTCATCATGCTGAAGATTGGAAAGCGCATATCAGCCAAATACCCGTAGTTCCCGAAACCATGTCGGCTCAAAAACTGATGCAGCTATTCATGCAGCAGAAAAAGACACTAGCCGTTGTGGTTGATGAGTTTGGTGGTACATCTGGTATTGTAGCCCTAGAAGACCTGGTAGAAGAAATCTTGGGCGAGATTGAGGACGAACATGACACCTCCAACTACATTGCCAAAAAACTTAATGACACAGAATACGTACTTTCAGCCCGACTGGAAATAGAAAAAATCAATGAAATGTTCGGACTTGACCTTCCTGAAAATGACGAATATTTAACACTCGGAGGTTTGATATTGCACCACTATCAGCGTTTCCCCAAACTACACGAATTGGTAACAATTGACCGTTTCCAATTCAAAATAATCAAAATGGCAACCACTAAAATCGAACTTGTACGGCTTAAAGTTACTGAATAAAACATTTTTCCTACAAAAAGCTAGGTTACATTGATGGTTTTTTGTATCTTCGTGCGCTAATTGCAGAAATAAAAAAAATAACAATAATAAAATTAAAGAAAAATGGCAACATTACAAAAAATTAGAAGTAAAGGCCCTCTGTTGGTCATTATCATTGGTCTTGCACTCTTTGCATTCGTTGCAGGAGATGCTTGGAAAGCTTTACAGCCTCACACAGGCAAACAAGATGTGGGTGAAATCAATGGCGAAACCATTTCAGCCCAGGATTACCAGAAATTAGTAGATGAATACACTGAAGTTTACAAATTCACACGGCAAACAAATGCCATCAGTGATGAAGAACTCACCCAAATCAAGGATGAAGTGTGGAATTCATTGGTAACTACTAAGATTTTGGAAAAAGAAGCAGCTAAATTAGGTCTGCAAGTTACTGATGCAGAAATGAGAACCGTTTTGGCAGAAGGAACTCACCAATTGCTTCAGCAAACTCCTTTCCGTAATCCTCAAACTGGCAGATTTGACGTTGATTTGCTCAAGAACTTCTTGAACGAAGCAGCAACAATAGATTTGACTCAACTTCCGCAACAATATGCAGAGTATTACCAGTCAATGAGCAATTACTGGAACTTCATTGAAAAGACTCTCCGCCAAAGCCTTTTGATGGAAAAGTATCAGGCTATCGTAGCAAACTCTATGATTTCCAATCCTGTATCAGCTCAAGACGCATACAATGGCAGCAACAATTCTATGAACTTGCTGATTGCCGCAATCCCTTACACTTCTGTAGCTGATTCTACAGTGAAAGTATCAGACAGTGAGTTGAAAGACCTCTACAATGAGAAAAAGGAGATGTACAAGCAATATGCAGAAAGCCGTGACATCAAGTACATTGACGTGTTGGTAACAGCCAGTCAAGAAGACCGCAACCAGATTGAAAAAGAAGTAGAAGAATACGCCAGCCAATTGTCTGCTGATGATTTGGAAGTGGCTCCCTTCATCCGTAGCACAGGTTCAGCTACTCTCTATTCTGAAGTACCCGTCAAGAGCAGCGCTTATCCTCGTGATATAGCCAGCAGATTGGATACCGCCAAAGTAGGTCAAGTATCAGCCTTGTACTACAACCGTGCTGACGACTCATTCAACGCATTCAAGGTTATTGCCAAGACAAACGAACCTGACTCTGTACAATACCGTGTAATTCAGGTTATGGCTAATGACGAAGCTGCAACCAACACATTGGCAGACAGTATCTACAATGCCATCAAAGGTGGAGCTGACTTTGTTGAATTGGCAAAGAAGTATGGCCAAGAGGGACAGGAAACTTGGATTTATGGAGCACAGTATGAGACTGCTCCCGTTGAAGCAGAGAATGCCCAATTGGTGAACACACTCAACAATATGGCTAAAAACGAAGTGAAGAATCTCGACCTTGGTCAGGTAAACCTCATTTTGCAAGTACTCGACCGCAAGGCTATGACAGACAAATATCAAGTTGCAGTCATCAAGCGTATTGTTGATTTCAGCAAGGAGACTTACAACAAGGCTTATAACAAATTCAGCCAATTCGTTGCCGCAAACAACTCATTGGAAGAACTTGAAGCCAATGCTGAAGAAAACGGTTACCGTCTGCTCGAGCGCAAAAACTTCTACAGCAACGAACATAACGTAAGCAACATTTCAGGAACTCGCGAAGCTTTGAAGTGGATTTTCGAGGCAGAAAAGGGTGATGTTTCTCCGCTCTACGAATGTGGCGAAAACAACCACATGCTGGTAGTTGCTGTAACAGATGTCAACGAAGAAGGCTACATGCCTTTCGAGAAAGTGAAAGAGCAATTGAAGGCTGAGGCTATCCGCAACAAGAAAGCAGAAGCCCTGATGGCACAAATGAAGGGCATCAAGAGCATCAACGATGCCAAGTCTATTGCCAATGTCGTTACTGACACCATCAAACACGTGACATTCGCAGCTCCTACATACGTTTCTGTAACTCGTGGTAGCGAACCGGTACTTGGTGCATACGCTTCATTGGCCGAAGTAAACAAAGTAAGTGCACCTATCAAGGGTAATGCTGGTGTTTACATCATTCAGGTTTTGGATAAAGAGACCACTGGCAACTTCAATGCTGCAACAGAAGAGGGCAAACAAAACGCAGTAGCAGCCCGCGCAGCCAGCCGCTTCATGAACGACCTCTACATGAATGCAAACGTTAAAGACGAACGTTATCTGTTCTTCTAAATATATAATATAAGTACAGATAAGACATAAAGCAAATGACAATGAGGGTGTGTCAAGGGTGATACACCCTCATTGTTCTTTTATCCATAAACTTACTTACACGAAATATATTAATTATCATGAAGAAGCTAATGTTACTTTTACTGGCTACAGCGCTGGTAATCCCCACAAGTTTTGCAGCCAAAAAGGCAAAAAAGAAAGTTGAACTATTCCCCGACGGAACCGAGATTCCAGAATGGTTCCGTCAAAACGAACCTGTCAATATTGAAAAGCTCGGCAAGAAATACGTTCTTACCGACTATGAGATATTCGCTGACGGGCGTTTGCATACAGCTGAAATCCAAGCACTGATTGACAAAGCTGCAGCTGACGGAGGCGGTGTCATCGTTGTACCCCGAGGAACATTCATGACTGGTGGTTTGAAGTTCAAACAAGGGACCCACCTTTATCTGGAAGATGGCGCCACCCTTATGGGTTCAGACTTCATTGGCGACTATCCCTTAGGGAAAACCCGTATCGAGGGAGAAACTTGCACCTATTTCGGTGCCCTTATCAATGCCGATGGCTTGGATGGATTCACAATTTCAGGAAAAGGAACCATCGATGGCAACGGTTTGCGTTATCACAAACAGTTCTGGCTGCGTCGCAAATGGAACCCCAAATGCACCAATAAAGATGAGCAACGTCCCCGTCTGGTATATGTTTCCAATTGCAAGAATGTACAGATTGAGGGGATCAAACTCCAGAACTCAGCCTTCTGGACAACACACATCTACAATAGTGAGAATGTGAAATTGCTGAATCTCTCTATCTACTCATTGTCAAAGCCTAACCACGCCAAAGGCCCCAGCACCGACGCCATCGACCTCGATGTCGTGAAAAACGTATTGGTAAAGGGATGCTACATGTCCGTCAATGATGATGCCATCGCCATGAAGGGCGGTAAAGGTCCTTGGGCCGATGACCCCACCAAGAGCGAAGGAAATGGTGGCAACGAGAATGTAATCATAGAAGACTGCACCTACGGTTTCTGCCACGGATGTCTGACATGCGGTTCCGAATCCATTTACAACCACAACATCATCCTGCGCCGTATCCAGGTTGACGAAGCTGCCCGCCTGCTGTGGTTGAAGATGCGTCCCGACACCCCACAACGCTACGAGTACATTACCGTAGAAGATATAACAGGTACCGTCGGACAATTCATCTACATCCAGCCTTGGACACAGTTCTATGACCTGAAGGACCGCAAAGACCCGCCCATGTCATACAGTGACCACATCACCATGCGCAACTGCAAAATGGAAGTGGGCACATTCTTCAATGTGAAAAGACAGGATGACCAATACAAGTTATCCAACTTCCACTTCGAGAACCTCGACATCAAGGTAAAGAAAAATGCCACCTTCAACCAGAGTTATGTAGAAGGTTTCACCGTGAAGGACGTGAACATAACACAATAAGCAACACCTTATTTTTATCTTCCAAATAGGTATGGATTTGTGAATCCATACCTATTTTTATTACTTTTACCTCTCCATGCTTCCACATTCCGCAAATTCGTCTTATCTTTGCAACATTATATGACTAAAAACAAGAAAAGGAATATATGGAAACAACACCCAACAAGTACATCACCGTAGCATACAAGCTCTACGTGACAAATGACGGAAAAACAGAGTTAGTGGAAGAAGCCCCCAAAGCACACCCTTACCAGTTCATCTCAGGCATGGGTATTTCACTGGACGCATTCGAAGCACAAGTGCAGGACTTGAATCCTGGTGACACCTTCGAATTCACCATCCCGTGCGATCAGGCATATGGCCCGTACGAACAGGAACGTGTCGTCAAACTGGACAAACAGGTCTTCTACCGTGACGGAAAATTCCAATCAGAATACATCTACCCGGGAGCCTATATCCCCTTGGTCAACGAAGACGGAAACCATTTCCAAGGTCTGGTCGTAGAAATAAAGGAGACAGAAGTCATCATTGACCTGAACGACCGTCTGGCTGGCAAAGACCTCACCTTTATCGGTGAAGTGGTAGAAAGCCGTCCTGCCAGCAATGACGAAATCAAAGGCATGATAAACATGCTCACCAGTGGAGGATGCGGATGTGGATGCGACAGTTGCGGAGGCGATTGTGGCGACCACGATGGAGGCTGCGGATGCGGCGGACATTGCCATTGATACCCCTCGCAAAGCTGCCATTCATTCAAGTTTCACCCGACACTTGGATGAATGAAGCATAGTAACGCAGAAAAGCATTACACTGCTATATACCAACGCATTACGTTTACAGCCCTTTTGAAGGTATATGTAAAAGCATTTCCACTTAGGTGGAAATGCTTTTACACGTAGGTGAAAACAGATTTACACCTAGGTGGAAATGGATTTATACCCTAGCAAAAATGACAATGGATATACCAGGGAAGAAAGCATAGCATTTGATACCTTGAACAAGTATAGCGTATGCTGATGTTTTTATATCCTCATCAAGGACTCACACAATTCAATAGACAAGAATATGTTCAACAATACATTCGGAAACATTTTCCGACTCACCACTTTCGGCGAATCTCATGGAGCAGGCATCGGAGGAGTCATTGACGGCTTCCCTGCAGGTATCGAACTGGACATGGAGTTCATCCAAAACGAGCTGAACCGCCGGAAACCAGGACAGTCCAAGATAACAACTGACCGCCAAGAGGCCGATCAGGTGAACTTCTTTTCAGGTGTGTTCGAAGGCAAAAGCACAGGTTGCCCCATCGGCTTCTTGGTGCACAACACCAACCAGCACTCCAACGACTACGAGAATCTGCGCAACCTCTACCGCCCCTCACATGCCGACTATAGCTACACCCAGAAGTACGGCCTGCGCGACCATCGCGGAGGAGGCCGTTCATCTGCCCGCGAGACTATAGCCCGTTGCGTAGGAGGAGCCTTGGCCAAACTGGCGCTGAAGCAATTGGGCATCACCATACAGGCATACACCTCACAAGTCGGCCCCATCGCATTGGAAAACGACTACCGGAAGTACGACCTGGCACAGACAGAAAGCAATGCCGTCCGTTGCCCCGACCCCACAAAAGCCACCGAGATGGAAGCCCTGATTGCAGAGGTCAAATCCCAAGGTGACACCATCGGTGGTATCATCACCTGTGTCATCCAAGGATGCCCAGTAGGACTTGGACAACCGGCATTTGGCAAACTACATGCAGCATTGGGAAGCGCCATGCTCAGCATCAATGCCGTCAAAGGATTCGAATATGGCGAAGGCTTTGCAGGCGTGACCGCCCGAGGCTCAGAACAAAATGACATCTTCTACAACAATGCCGGACACATAGCCACCCGCACCAATCATTCCGGAGGCATCCAAGGCGGCATCAGCAACGGACAAGACATCTACTTCCGCGTAGCCTTCAAGCCCGTTGCCACCCTACTGATGGAGCAACCGACGGTAGATTTGCAAGGCAACGAAACCATTGTGAAAGCCCGCGGACGCCACGACCCCTGCGTCCTTCCGCGTGCCGTCCCCATCGTAGAATCCATGGCTGCCATGGTATTGCTCGACTACTATTTGCTGGACAAAACAACTGTTTTATGACATCAACACCCCCTATTTTTCCCAAAAAGTAGATTTTATACTGAAATAGTTTTGCCCCAAACGAAAAAGTCTATATCTTTGCAGTCGAAAAGGGGGTTGTGAAATTCCCGAAAAGAATAGTTTAGTTAAGTCTAGTTTAGTTTTTGTGTTGGATTAGTGTCGGGTCACAAGAGAGTGAGTAACCCCGACACTATTTTTTTGTCCTTAAAGGAAGTCCCCCCTTTGCCTGTCACCTCCCCTTCTCCATCCTCAAAGAGCCGTAACCATCTGGAAAAAGCCTTTTGGGATTGTTACCAAGAGTAAAAACAGGCATAAAAACACAAAAAGCCACCAGAATATTTGGCCAATTCAAAAAAAGGCAGTACCTTTGCACTCGCAAAAAGGAAATAACATCGCGGAGTGGAGCAGTTGGTAGCTCGTTGGGCTCATAACCCAAAGGTCGTCTGTTCGAGTCAGGCCTCCGCAACAAAAGACGGTCTAACAAGTTCACAAGCAACTCGTTAGACCGTTTTTCCGTTTCTGGGCGAGACTGAACGGGGACAAAATTCAAAAAACAAGGCATCAAAAAGAGCTCAAAATGATGCCATTTTTAGGCACAGATTACACGGATTACACGGACAAACTATAACCTATCGGACATGATGTGAAAAAATCCGTATGTCCCACACCTAAATTTATTTTTGAATACTACATTGTAAACATGGAAAAGAAACGCTTTTCTATGTTTTGCAACATATTCTATAAAAATTTCCACCCTCTATTCTTCATTTTCACATAAAATACGTACCTTTGCCCCGAAGCTTCACGAAAGCAGGCTCATCCCCTCCGTGGGGAATGGCAAGCGGGAGTGGGGTTTCATATATATGAAAAGGCGTTTACTGCGCTTTGTTCTTGCCGTCTTGAAACTTCGCAAACTTCATCGATGTATGCAGAACATAGCAACCGTAGATGTCCTTCGGGTGTATATACATTTGTGTACAGCCCTCAATGTATCCTATTCAATCGGGAGAACATTGTGGTATTCGTGTACCTTATTATATACATTGCGTGGGGCTTCTTCGTTGCTCGTTCTAATACATCGGGTAATGCGAAGACCTCAAGACGTGGAACGAGTGACAGGAACACTCTCCACGCATTTTTTGTATATATAGGTCAGGTAATCAACAAAACTTTAGAATGCTGAATCCGAGGGAGAGGGAGGAGGGCAAAAGAGAAAAGGACATGAACACATTTAGGAGGTTCTTTCCATATGGATACCCTTGTGCTATCTGCAACAAACAGACATTAATCATTAAAAACATAAAAGTATGAACAAAAAAAGAACATTACGACTCCTACTCATCTCCCTTGCGACGATGATGATGCCAATGAACATTTGGGCTGGAATTTACTCTATAACTGGTGGTGCCAATGTGACCATAAGTTTTGATACTGGGACCTATACTGTAACAATAAGCGGAACCGGAGAAATGTCAGATTGGACTTCAAGCAATGCACCTGGTCCAAACCTTTTTCCTGAAGAATACCGCCTAATGAAAAAAATTGTAATCGAAGAAGGTATAACAAGTATTGGTGCTTATGTTTTCTACAATATGAGCAATATTACTTCCGTCACAATAGCAAATTCCGTCACAAGTATCAAGAATGGTGCTTTTTACAACTGCGGAACAAGCAATTTGAGAATAAGCCTACCTTCATCATTAGAATCTATCGGTAATGAAGCAAAAGTTCCTACGGATTTCATACCTGCGTCCCTAACAACGATAGGAGCTTCAGGATTACGTCTTGGAATGATTTCAACCATAACCGTGGACAATGAAAATCCCATGTATTATTCAGAAGGGAATTGCATTATAGAAAGAAATACCCAAAAGGTTATTTGTGGAAGCAGGGCTGCAACGATTCCCAACGGAGCATTAACTATAGGTGAACGAGTTTTTGAGGATATCAGCTTCACAAATACAGAAATCACAATCCCTGAATCCGTAGTTTCGATAGAGTCTAAAGCCTTTTATAATTCAAACATTACATCCATAACCCTTCCTGCCAATTTGAAAGAAATTGGATTCATGGGATTTGGATATACGAAATTACAAACTATCATCTGTCTGTCAGAAACACCACCATCAGTATCTCCGAGTGGCATTTGCAATACTACAGGCATAACATTGATGGTCCCCAATCCTGATGTTTATACAACTACTGCATGGCGGGATGCTGTGTCTGCAATCGTAGGGTTACCTTTTGAGAAAATCTCAGATGGAACGAAAACCGAATACTCAAACTCTGCTGAGCGAGAATTGGAATCCATCACCTATACCCGCACCCTCCCCAACCTGCACTGGAATGCCCTGTACCTGCCTTTTGAAGTTCCTGTAAGTCAGTTGGTGGAGAACTACGATGTGGCCTACTTCAACGATGTGCATAGCTACGACGATGATAATGACGGAAAAATTGATGAAATGGAGATGGAGGTCATCAAACTGACTTCGGGCACACTGAAAGCAAACTACCCCTACCTTATCCGTGCCAAGAACGAGGCCGCCAAGGAACTGAGCATCACGGTAGAGAATGCCACGTTGCACAAGACAGAGCAGACTACTGTCAGCTGTTCGTCTGTATTCATGAAGTTCGACATCACAGGAACTTACTCACAAATGACGGCAGACGAACTGGACGGCAGCCTGGTAATCACCACCGACGGAGCTTGGAAACAGTTGAGCGCCGCCAGCACATTGAAGCCCTTCCGCCTCTATCTGACACTGACCACACTGGACGGTTCGCCCGTGAAGGTTGAAGAAACCTTTGCCGTGAATAGCCCCATGGTGACCATCCGCGTACGTGGCGAGGAACCGGGAACAACTTCCATTGACTGTGAAGAAATAAGAGTGAAGAGTGAAGAATCTGATACTCCCATCTACAATCTGATGGGTCAGCCGGTGAAGAATCCTGTGAAGGGAGGCATCTATATTCAGGGAGGCCGCAAGGTTATTTGGTGAGTAGAGAATTAAGAATTTGAAAATTAAAAGTTAAAAGTTAAACATATTATTATGGAAACAACAAACATCCTGTACACATCTCCTGAAGTGGAGATTATCGAAGTGACCGTAGAAAAAGGCTTTGCATTGAGCGACGGCATTCCCATTGACCCTGACGGAACAGGTGATGGTGCATAAGCACATCGGAGAATTTTCAGTTGTATCAAAATGATGCAAGTTGATTTTCAGGCACGGACTACACGGATTACACGGATAAATCATGACCTATCGGGCATAAAATTGAAGTAAAGATCCGAGTAATCCGTGCCTTAATTCATTCTTTTAACACCCCTTCTTGGTCTGAACAGCATTCCAACCGCTACACTCTTCGCATTTACAACACATTTCACTCCGAATAAAACAAAATGGCTCTATTTCTTGGATGATACGAAGAAATGATGTAACTTTGCACAAAATTATAACGTTTGTGCAATTCATTGGTATGAGTATATCTAAGACAAAGAAACTTTTTGTGGATGTGGCCAGAGAGATTTTCGCCAAGAAAGGTGTAGAGAATACAACAATGAATGACATCGCTGTGGCCTCGAACAAAGGACGCCGCACATTATACACTTATTTCAAGAGCAAGGAAGATGTATATTTTGCGGTTATCGAGTCTGAACTGGAAATGCTTTCTGAAAACATGAAGAAAGTTGCAGCCAAAGATATTGCACCCGACGAAAAAATCATCGCTCTTATCTACACCCATCTGGACACCATCAAAGAGGTGGTCCAACGCAATGGGACCCTGCGTGCTGAATTCTTCCGCGACGTTTGGAAGGTGGAACGTGTACGTATGCGTTTCAACTACAATGAGACCATGATTCTGCGCGATGTTCTCACCGAAGGAGTGGAGAAGGGAGTGTTCGACATTGACGATGTATCTGTCTATGCCGACATTCTGCACTACTGTATCAAGGGATTGGAAGTTTTGCACATCCGAAGACGCATAGGAAAGGGGAAAGATCAAGAGAGTATGAAACGATATGTGCGCAAAATCGTATTCGGAGCTTTAGGAAAAAAATATTGATCTATCATTTTATTAATTAATAAACCAACATTTGAATCATGGGATTATTACAAGGAAAAACAGCAATCGTCACAGGTGCCGCCCGCGGTATCGGTAAGGCCATTGCTTTGAAATTTGCATCAGAAGGAGCCAACATTGCATTCACAGATCTGGCACTCAACGAAGAGATGGCAGCAGGACTTGAGGAAACTCGCAAAGAAATAGAAGCTCTCGGCGTCACATGCCGCGCATACGCAGGTAATGCGGCAGACTTTGCAGAGACTGAGACTCTGGTAAAGCAAATACATGCCGACTTCGGTTCTATAGACGTGCTTATAAACAATGCCGGCATCACTAAAGACGGTCTGATGCTCCGCATGTCAGAAGCACAGTGGGATGCTGTAATCAATGTGAACTTGAAGTCAGCCTTCAACTTCATCCATGCTTGTGCCCCCATCATGCTTCGCCAACGTGGCGGCTCAATCATCAACATGTCCTCTGTAGTAGGTGTTCACGGCAATGCCGGCCAATGCAACTACTCAGCTTCCAAAGCGGGTATGATAGGCTTGGCTAAATCCATCGCCCAGGAACTTGGTCCTAAGGGTATCCGCGCAAATGCCGTTGCTCCGGGATTCATCGAAACGGCCATGACCGCCCAATTGCCCGAAGAAGTCCGCAAAGACTGGATGCAGAAGATACCCCTCCGCCGTGGCGGTCAGGTTGAAGATATTGCAAATGTCTGTCTCTTCCTCGCTTCAGACATGTCAAGCTATGTTACCGGCCAGGTAATTCAGATTGACGGTGGCATGAACATGTAAGATTTCAATTATAAATTATGAATTATGAATCCTGTCCTTGTGTCAGAATTCATAATTCATAATTCATAATGCAAAATTCCAAATTATCAGCGCGTGACTGTCGTATATGAAGACAACCACATCATTGTGGTAAACAAATCGGCCTCGGAGATTGTACAAGGCGACAAGACTGGTGATACCCCTTTGTCAGAACATGTAAAGGTTTATCTGAAAGAAAAATACAATAAGCCTGGAAATGTTTTTGTTGGAGTCACCCACCGGTTGGATCGTCCTGTCAGCGGATTGGTCGTCTTGGCCAAGACCAGCAAAGCTCTCACCCGACTGAACGACATGTTCCGCACAGGCGATGTCCACAAGGTCTATTGGGCCATTGTGAAGAACTGCCCGAAAGAACCTGAAGGCGAACTGGTGCATTGGCTGGTACGCAACGAGAAGCAGAACAAGTCATACGCCTATGACCGCGAAGTGAAAGACTCCAAGAAGGCTGTCCTGCGGTACCGCCTTATCGGCCATTCAACAAACTATCACCTCTTGGAAGTAGAACTGCAGACTGGCCGACACCACCAAATACGTTGCCAGCTAGCCAAGATGGGATGTCCCATCAAAGGCGACCTCAAGTACGGTTCTCCACGTTCAAATCCCGATGGAAGTATCTGCCTCCATGCACGGCGAATCCATTTCATACACCCCGTCTCCAAATTGCCCATCGAACTGGAAGCCCCTCTTCCTGCAGGCAATCTTTGGAACGGATTCTGACTTTCCAAAAAATATCACGAACTAAACTAACAAAAAGATGAACAAGATTTTCAAGTTTTCAGTCCTTCTCCTCCTTTGTGGATGGACAACCCTCGGTTTTGCACAGACAGACCCATCGAAGGCACCAGACTACTCACACGCCCAGAATGTACAGAAAGACCAATGCGACTATGTGGTAGCTCAAGATGGTACGGGTGATTTCCGTACAGTCCAGGAAGCCATCAATGCCGTACCCGACTTCCGTAAACAGGTGACCCGCATCTATATCCGAAAAGGTGTATATAAGGAAAAACTGGTCATTGCCCCTTGCAAACAGCACATCGCCCTCTATGGCGAGGATGGTGCCACCCTCTCATACGACGACTATGCCAACAAGCAGAATGCATTCGGAGAGAACAAGGGAACCTCGGGTTCTTCCTCCATCTATATCTACGCTTCAGATTTTTATGCCGAAAACATTACGTTCGAAAATACAGCAGGTCCTGTAGGACAAGCCGTTGCCTGCTTTGTTGCCGGCGACAGGGCACATTTCAAGAAATGCCGTTTCTTGGGATTCCAAGACACCTTGTACACTTGGGGACGAAACAGCCGCCAATACTACGAAGAGTGCTACGTGGAAGGAACCGTAGATTTCATCTTCGGAGCCTCAACAGCAGTATTCGACCGCTGCCTCATTCATAGCAAATCCGGAGGGTACGTCACAGCACCCAGTACTCCCCAAGAAGCCCGATACGGATATGCATTCTATGATTGTAAGCTGACAGCCGACAAGGGATTGGAAGAAAAGGTGTTCCTCTCTCGTCCCTGGCGTCCGTATGCACAGGCGGTCTTCATCCGTTGTGAACTGGGCAACCACATCAGACCTGAAGGCTGGAACAACTGGGGAAAGGAAAGCAACGAAAAAACCACCTTCTATGCCGAATACCAAAACTATGGCCCTGGTGCAAATATAGAAAAGCGCGTGACATGGAGTCACCAGCTCCCCAACTTGCGCGGATACTCCATGCAAGAAGTATTGGCAGGCACTGACGGATGGAATCCCTGCGCGAAATAGTAGCAAAGTTACTGGAAAGAGAAAGATGATGTGTCAAAATGAAGCCATTTGTATTTTTAGGCACGGATTACGCGGATTACACGGATAAATTATAACCGTTCGGGTATAAAATGAAATATAAATCCGCGTTAATCCGTGTAATCCGTGCCTATTTTTTTGACACACCTTCTTTTTGTCCACACTTTCAAAAGAGCCGGCGGTCATCTCCACCGCATCCGTGTCATCAGTGTGCCATCTTTGGACCTAGGTTCAAAGACCATCAACAGTATTTTTTACGGTAATACAATACCGAACAGTTTTCCTTCTTGAACACATCACCCGCCACCCGACAGATATCTGCAGGAGTCACTGCGCGATAACGGGCCACCTCACCATTCACATCTTCGGCACGGCTAATGAGTTCAAAGTAGGCCATGTTCACTGCATTGTTCAAGAAATTGATACTCTTGAACGTCTGCTCAGCCTCATATCTGTTCTTCACTTTCTCCAATTCATCATCATCAGGTAACGTCTGCGCCAACAGAGCCAACTCCTCCCACACAGCCTCCTCGGCCTGCTCCAAGGATATGCCTGGCAAAGGCTTCCCGTTTATCTGCAACAGTCCGTCATCCACACTGCCTGTCACATAAGCATCTATCTGGCTGAACAATTGTTTCTCCTTGACCAAATGCTGTATCAGCCGGCTTGAACGTCCGTTGGCCAACAGGTCGCTCAACATATCCGTTGCATAATAGTCAGGATGCAAGCGATTACACATGTGAAATGTCAGATACAGGGCATCCATCGGAACATCACACTCCACCTCCATCCGCCGCATCTCTGTCTGCACAGGTTCTTTCGGCAAATTGCGCACTCGGGTATTGCGACGAGGAATCAGGCCAAACCACTTCTCTGCCAATCGGATGACTTCATCAAAAGAGATATTTCCGGCAACGGCCAACACCGCATTGTCCGGTGCATAAAAGCGGAAAAAGAAATCCTTCACTTCTTCCAACGAGGCATCAGCAATATGCGCCAACTCCAATCCGATAGTAGGCCACCGATAGGGGTGCACCGTATAGGCCATGGCACGGGTCAGATGGCTGCTGTCGCCATAGGGTTGGTTCAGATAGCGTTGCTTGAACTCCTCCATCACGACCTGACGCTGGACTTCCAGACTTTCGGACGAGAAAGCCAGCCCCAGCATCCGGTCGGACTCCAACCAGAATCCCACTTCCGCATTCTGAGCAGGTAGGGTCAGGTAATAGTTTGTGTAATCATTTGTTGTCCAAGCATTGTTCTCTCCCCCAGCCTCTTGTACAGGAGCGTCATAATCTGGAATATTCACCGAACCGCCGAACATCAGATGCTCAAAAAGGTGAGCAAAGCCCGTACGCCCCTCCTCCTCATCGCGTGCACCTACGTCGTAGAGCACATTGATAGCCACCATCTGCGTACTACGGTCCTCATTGTGCACGATGCGGAGTCCGTTGGACAAGGTATGTCGATTGACGGCAATCATTCCAGCACTGTCACTTTACGGATAACCACATCTTCCTCCGGGCGGTCAGCACGGTTGGTCTTCACTTCTTGGATGGCTTCCACCACCTCCATGCCTTCCGTCACTTCGCCAAATACGGTGTACTGGTTGTCCAAATGCGGCGTTCCGCCCACCGTCGTATAGGCTTCCATCTGCTCAGGTGTGAACTTGAAGGGAGCCTCACCTGCCACCTGTGCCTGCGCTTCAGCTATCAACTGGTCCTGCAGTTGCTGCAATCCGGTCATATCATTGGCTTTCCGCATCTTGTAAATCTCTTTCATGTGTTGGCGGGCCAAAGTATCAAAAGCCGTCTTCAGTTTCATCTGATTGAGTTGGTTCTCCATACCTGCCACTTGTGACGGGGTATATACCTGACCGGTAACGATGTAGAACTGACAGCCCGATGAACGACGTTCGGGATTCACTTCATCGCCCTGACGAGCCGCTGAAAGTACACCTTTCTTGTGGAAATACTGGGGATAGACAAATTCAGCAGGCAACGTGTAACCAGTGTCGCCCGTACCCAGCATCTTACCGGCAGGAGCACCCTTCGACTCGGGGTCGCCACCCTGAATCATGAAGTTCTTGATGACACGATGAAAAAGTGTCCCTTCATAAAATCCTTCTTGAGCCAATTTGATGAAATTGTCGCGGTGTTGCGGGGTTTCGTTATACAGTTTCACGGTGATGTTTCCCTTTGAGGTTTCCATCAAAAGGTGTGTTTCTTTCTGATTTTCCATCTTATTTTCTATGTTTTTAGTTCAAATTGCGTGCAAATTTAGGCATTTTTCGCGGTTTTGTCTAACTTTGCAGCGCAATTATAACACATACTATATGAATAAGGTATCGGAAAACCCTTTCAAAAACCGAACAGCAGGTACAGGAGGTACCCTGCTGATGGTCGTCACAGCACTTTTCGTGACCCTCTATCTCGTCTCCAACATCATGGCCGTCAAAGTCATCGGCCTGGCCGGACTTTTCTACTTCGATGCCGGCACCATCACTTTTCCCTTTGCCTACATGTTGGGTGATGTCCTCACCGAGCTGTGGGGATTCCGCACGGCCAAACGAGTCATTTGGCTCACGTTCTTCTGCAATATCCTGCTGGTGGTCTGCACTCAGGTGGGAGTATGGCTCCCCTCACCCGACCATTTGGTCGAGACAGCCTCAGCTTACAACCATGTCTTCACCTATGTGCCACGTATCGTCATCGCGTCATTGGTCGGCTTCCTCCTTGGAGAACTGAGTAATGCCTGGCTCATGGAGCGCATCAAGCAATGGACACGCGGCCGACGTCTGTGGGTACGCACCATCGGCAGTTCGGCCATCGCTTACCTGTTCGACACTGTCCCCTTTGTGCTCATAGCTTTCTTGGGCACCGTCACTACAGACGAACTCCTGCTGATGCTGGCCTTCCAGTATTGCTCCAAACTGCTTATCGAAAGTCTCTTCGGCACTCCTATGGCCTATGCCGTCATCCGCGGACTCACCAAATGGTTGGACAGATAACCACCCCATCAAGATGCAACGCTATTCACTGATACATACCAAAATGCCCCGTGAGTTCCTGCTACTCCAAGGTACGGGATGCCGTTGGCGACAATGTACCTTTTGCGACTATCACGAGGATACAAGCCACCATCCTTTCGAAGTAAACCGTCCGATTCTCCAGCAGGTTACGGGACAATACGGTGTACTCGACATCATCAACTCCGGTTCAGCCATGGAGTTGGACGAAGAGACCCTCCAACTTATAGCCCGAATCGTCCGTGAGAAAGGCATCCACACCCTTTGGTTCGAGGCCCACTACATGTATCGTCACCGCCTGTCAGCCTTTGCCGCCCGCTTTGCTCCTGCTACGGTCAAGTTCCGTTGTGGTGTAGAGAGTTTCTCTTCCACCCTGCGCCAACAATGGAACAAAGGCATACCAGCCCAAGTGCCCCCCGAAGAGATAGCCCGCCACTTCCAAGGCGTCTGCCTGCTCTGCTGCACCGAGGGAGACTCCCGCGAACGCATTTTGGCGGACATTGCCACTGCCCGCAGCCTCTTCGAATATTTCAGCATCAACCTATTCTGTCCCAATGGCACCTCTGTCCGTCGTGACGAAGCTCTTGCCCGCTGGTTCATCAGCGAAGTATATCCCCAACTCAAGGATGACCCACACATTGAGATTTTGGTAGAAAATACAGATTTAGGGGTGGGATGACACCCACCAGACAACGTGACATCATTGAACTTTAAACCTGCTGCAAAATTATTGTAACCTTATTTGCGGAAAAGATTAAGAATTACTATATTTGCATCCTGATTACAATTTTAGGATTGCCTAAAACAATTTGACTATGAAACCCTACGAACCCTCTCCAACCCGCTACGAGCGGATGAAGTATGCCCGCTGTGGCAACAGTGGATTACTGCTCCCCCGCCTGTCATTGGGCCTATGGCACAACTTTGGTGACGTGGATGACTTCAACGTGGCTACCGACATGATTCTGTGTGCCTTCGACAACGGTATCACCCATTTCGACCTGGCCAATAATTATGGTCCATCGCCCGGCTCGGCCGAAGTGAACTTCGGACGCATCTTCCGTGAACATTTGAGTGCCCATCGTGACGAAATCATCGTATCCTCCAAAGCCGGACATCTGATGTGGCCCGGTCCTTATGGCGACGGTTCATCACGCAAAAACCTGATGGCCAGCCTTGACCAGAGCCTCAAACGTACAGGCCTGGAATACTTTGACATCTTCTATTCTCACCGCTACGACGGGTTCACTCCCGTGGAAGAGACAGCACAGGCACTCATCGACATGGTGCGGGCAGGAAAAGCACTCTATGTAGGCATCTCGAAGTATCCGCCTGTGAAAGCCAAACAAATGTACGACCTGTTGCGTGCCGCTGGTGTACCCTGCCTCATCAGCCAGTATCGCTACAGCATGTTCGAACGTACTCCAGAACAGGAGAACATTGCGCTGGCAGCTCAGGAAGGTTCGGGATTCATCGCTTTCTCTCCATTGGCACAGGGACTGCTGACAAACAAATACTTGAATGGCATCCCCGAACATTCACGCGCTACGCGTGGGGTATTCCTGAAAGCAGAACAAATCACTCCTGAAAAATTGGCCATCATCCGCCAGTTGAACGACATGGCAGCCCAACGTGGACAATCGCTTGCCCAAATGGCTCTCGCTTGGGTGTTGCGTGACGAACGGGTGACTTCTGTCATCATCGGCGCCAGCTCTGTCCGCCAACTGAATGACAATTTACAGACTATAGAACGTTTGGACTTCACAGCGGAAGAACTGGAAAGAATTGACCAGATATTGAAAGGATAGCTACCTGCTACAAGGCACAAGTAGGCAAACAAACATTCTTTACACATTTCTAGGGTATAGAATCTACCCCTCCACACAAACCGAAAAAAGTCTGGATACTTACTCAAAAAAGTATCCAGACTTTTCTCAGTTACACTGGACACCTATTTCAGAAACACTGCAGGCTTTTTTCAAAAAGTATCCAGAGATTTTCAGCAAGTATCCAGTGTTACGGGCAAGCAACTTTTATCAGGCTAAAACAGAGGAGATAGAGAAATTGAGAAAATACTGTACTTGATTGCCATATCATAAATCTTAAAAACATTTTCCAGGCAGTCAACCATCTGAAGTGTGAACTGTTTATATAGTATAAAGAAGTATTAAATACTTCGAGGTTGTGAGCTTTTCTGACGGGATTGCATTATCTTTGCTTCCCGAAAGGAGTTTGTGCCCCTTTCTTTGGACGTGTGTAGGAATGAAAAATCGGAAACGAAGATATACGATGCGGATTGTGGCGTTGCTACTGGCAATGCCTTTCGTGGTGTTTGCCACACTGATAACGTTACTTTATCTGCCACCAGTGCAACATTGGGCGGTGGACAAAGCTGCACAGGTGGCTACGGATGCAACGGGGATGGACATCCGCGTAGGCCGTGTCCGACTGGCTTTCCCACTCGACTTTGCTTTGGAGAAAGTGGTGGTGCGCGACAGTTTGCAAACTGACACATTAGCCGCACTGGACAAACTACGCTTGGGGGTTGCTGTATGGCCGCTATTGCGCGGACAAGTACAAGTGGGCAAACTTGACCTCAGCGGCATACAGGCACACACGGGAGAACTGATTCCCTCGCTAGAACTAGATGGTTCTATAGGAAGATTGCACATCCAAGGAGTCGATGCTGATCTTACGAAGGAAACGGTGGATGCAGAAAGTCTGCTTCTGCAAGCGGCCGACATGACCATAACTCTGCGCCCCGACACCCTTTCGGAGGACTCTATTTCCTCCCCCGTTGGCTGGAAATTTTTCTTAGGTAGGGGAAAAATATTGCAAGCGGATATCCGCCTGCAGATGCCCATTGACACGGTGTCAATAGCTGCCGGATGGGGTTCGATGGAAACAGACCAACTGACTATCGACCTGGAAACCTCGGCATACGGTGCCGCCCGTTTCTGTCTGCGGGATGGCAACATTGCCTATGACGGAAATGACCATCTGCCGCTTGCCGGATTTGACCCGAAGCACATTGCCGTATCGGAAGCTGATATCCAGATAGATTCACTCTTCTACAATGGTACGGAAGCTTTGGCCACCATCCGCCAATTAGCCATGAAGGAACGCTCGGGGCTTCATCTGACACAAACAGGAGGAAAGGTGCAGATGGACAGCCTAGGGATAATCCTGCCTCAGCTAGGAGTTGAAACCACTTCATCCCATATACAAGCTACAGGCAAATTGCCCTGGAGTGCATTGCAGGAAGGAGGAAACGGCAAATTGGACATACGTTTCCAAGGAGATGTGGGAAAGAGCGATGTCCTGACCTTCGTGCGCGGTGCATCCATCGAGGCTTTCACCAGAGCCTACCCTTCGGTTCCGCTCAATCTGAATGTCCAAGTATCCGGTAATTTGAAAGAGCTTACACTGGACACCCTCAATCTGTATATGGACAGTGTCGCCTCTGTGCATGTTTGCGGCTACGCACAATACCTCACCGATGACAAACGGCGAAAGGGTGAAGTCACCTTGTCGGCAAAGGCTGAAGACCTACAGTTCCTCTCCCTGCTGACCGACAGCACAGAAGGTGTCACATGGGCCATCCCATCAGGCACCAACCTCAAAGGCACTTTGAATGCAGAAAAGAACCGCTATGACTTGGCGCTCACTCTACAAGAAGATGAGGGAGAAGTGAGTGCCACCGGATATTATGACACTCGTCTGAAAGAGTACGACCTGCAAGCCCACATTGACAGTTTGGCCTTGCATCATTTTCTACCCCGAGACTCTTTCCTATACCTGACGGCTCATGCCAAAGCTGTAGGAAAAGGGACTGACCTCTATGACGGAAACACTCACCTGAGGGCCAACGTCAGCATCGAGCAGTTTCAGTATGGCGGATGGGACATCTCGGGCATTCTTCTGAAAGCCTCGTTAAAAGAACATCAGGCCCAACTTGTCACGGAAAGCCATAATCCATTACTGGACATGCAGAGCCACATCCATGCCATGATACGAAAAGACTCGTTGAGGACTGAAGCGGACATTGACATTGCCCGAGCTGACCTGCTAGCCCTACAACTGACAGAGAAACCATTAGACGCATCTGTCCGTATAGACTTCAATGGTGCCACCAATTGGACTGACGCCCATAAAGCACAAGGAAGTATCACTGGAATGAATCTAATGACAACGCAAGGAGAGTTCACCCCAAAAGACCTGAATTTCAGTGCACTCACCCGTCCTGACTCGTCTCATGCACAAGTGAAAGCGGGCGACCTAAACCTTCAATTGGACGGAGCAAACGGCATTGAACAGTTGGCACAACACACGGGTATCCTCATACAGGAAATACAGCAACAACTGAATGGAAGAACTTTCAATCTGAAATCGATCAAAGAGCTGTTGCCTGAAATCAGACTGACTCTGATCTCGGGGAAAGACAATCCCATTGTCAACTATCTGCAATATGCCAATGGCATCAGTATAAATCAGGCAGATGTGGACATTGCCGTCTCTCCCCTATTGGGAATACAAAGCAGAGCCTTTATTCACCGTCTGCGCACAGACAGTCTGGAGTTGGACACCGTGGAAATGAGAATCATGACGGAAGATGACATACAACAGGCCGCCTTGTCAACCGAACTCACCATCAGCAATGCCCCCAACCGACGGAAACCTGCCTTTACGGCTAATTTGGGAGGCACAGTCAGCGACAAGGAAAGCCATGTCCAACTAAGCTTCTACAACGGACAACAGCAATTGGGACTCAACCTTGGAGCAAGTGCCCAATTGGAGGGCGAAGACATACGCCTCTCATTCTTCCCCGAGCAACCTACCATCGGTTTTCGCACGTTCGCCTTGAACGAAGACAACCACATCACCCTCAACGACTCAGGACGTGTAGAAGCAAATGTCTCCTTACTGGACAAAGCCGGCACAGGACTCCGTCTTTACTCCTCACCCAATACGGAAGCCTTGCAGGATTTGACCGTTGACTTGAAACGGCTCAATCTGAAAGAAATACTGGATGCACTTCCCTACATCCCCGAAATGGCAGGTATGCTGGATGCCGAACTCCACTATATCGAACATGCGGAAGAGAACAATTTCTCGGGTACCCTACTCGTTGACGACTTCGTTTACGAAGGATATCCATTGGGCAAAATCGGAATGGAAGCGGTCTATCTGCCCACAATTGCCAATGAACATATCGTGAGCCTGCAACTGATGCAAGCCAATGAAATAATAGCCACTGCTGATGGGACATTGGCTACCGGTATTTCACCGCAAGAATCCGATTCTTTATCTGCCAATATCCAGTTGGAGCATTTCCCTATACACATGGCCAATGCCTTTTTGCCACGCGACATCGTCACTACAGCCGGGAAGTTGAACGGTGAATTATCTGTCAAAGGAGCCTTGTCGTCACCACGCATCAACGGCATAGCACATTTCGATTCGGTGAAAGTCCATTCCCCTCTCTATGCTGTTGACTTCCGTATGGACAAGACTCCTGTACGTATCACCAACAATAAATTGACGTTTGACAATTTCCAGATTTATGCGCAAGGAAAGAATCCTTTTACCCTTACAGGAGAAGTGAACCTGGGCAATTTCTCCCATATGACAACAAACCTACAGATGAGAGCTACTGACTACGAACTGTTAAATGCAAAGGAGAACAAGAATTCAATACTGTACGGCAAGGCTTTTATCTCCCTTTTTGCAACCATCAAAGGCGAATTGGACAACCCTGTTGTGCGGGGAAACATGAATATATTGGGTAATACCGACGTCACATATATACTGAAAGAATCCCCACTGACGGTAGAAGACCGTTTGGGAGGACTGGTGACTTTCGTCAATTTCAACGATACTACAACGGTGACAGAAGTAAAAAAAGAGGTCATATTAGGAGGAGTGGACATGTTGCTGAACGTACAGATAGACCAAGGTGCACAAGTGCAAGTGGACCTCGGAAGTGACAACTACGTAGAAGTACAAGGTGGAGGCAACCTCTCTTTGCAATACACCCCACAAGGCGACTTGCTACTGACCGGACGCTATACGCTGAACAACGGACAGATGAAATATTCACTTCCCGTCATCCCTTTGAAAACGTTCAATATAGCTACGGGAAGCTACGTCGAATTCAGCGGTGACCCAGCCAACCCTTACCTGAACATTACTGCTACTGAACGGGTGCGCACATCAGTAACGGAGGATAACAATACGCGTTATGCCAATTTTGATGTCGGCGTAAACATCACCAATACATTGGAGAATATGGGATTGGCATTTACCTTGAATGCCCCTGAGGATGTGACTCTACAGAATCAATTGGTAGCCATGTCGGCTGAAGAACGGGGAAAATTGGCCGTAACCATGTTGGTGACTGGCATGTATGTAGGTGGACAGGGAGGAGGAAATACCGCAGGATTCAGTGCCAACAATGCGTTGAATTCTTTTTTGCAAAACGAGATTTCAAACATTGCGGGTAATGCTCTGAAGACTGTGGATGTCAGTATCGGAGTGGAAGACAACTATTCAGCCGATGGTACTACGCTGGGAGGGACAGACTACTCTTTCCGTTTTGCCAAACGTTTTTGGAACAACCGTCTGAGTGTCATCATCGGTGGACGTATCTCTACGGGTAATGAGGCCATAGCCGAAGAAAACAATTCCTTCATTGACGACATCTCATTGGAGTGGCGGTTGGACAACAGCGGCACACGTTACGTAAAACTCTTCCACACAAAGAACTACGAGAGCATCCTTGAAGGCGAAATCATCGAGACTGGAGTCGGCCTTGTGCTTCGCCGCAAAGTGAACAAATTGGGGGAACTGTTTATATTCAGAAAAAAGAAAACATCCCTTACCCCTCCCAAAAGAGAAATACCCACCACCAGTGAAAACCAATAAAAGGATACAATCATGCACTACCATCATATCATCTGTACACTCATCCTTTTGTTGTTTCTATCATGCAGCACTACCCGCAACCTGCCTGAGGACGAAACACTATATATCGGCATCAAACGCATCGAGTATGTAAACGACAGCGCATTGGCACACTCCGAAGAAGCATTGGACGAAGTGGAGGCAGCACTAGCTTTTCCTCCAAACAATGCCATTTTCGGCAGTTCAACATACCGTTTCCCTCTTCCGTTCGGATTGTGGGTTTATAATGCTTTCGCAAACAAACAGAAAGGTTTCGGCAAATGGGTATTCAACAACTTTGCCAGTACCCCAGTCTATCTATCAACAGTCAATCCTGAAGTACGCGCAAAAGTCGCTACCAATCTGCTGCGCGACTATGGTTTCTTCCGTGGAAAGGTGACAAGTACCATTATCCCTCAGAAGAATCCCCGAAAAGCGAAGGTCGCCTACAGCGTGAATGCAGGACATCTATTCACACTCGACTCCGTACAACACAGAAACTTTCCTTGGGTGGCAGACACACTGATACGTTTCACCACAAAAGAAAAACTGTTGGAAACGAATGAACCATTCAGTGTCATCCAATTGGAGAACGAGCGAAACAGGCTTTCCACCCTTTTCCGAAACAATGGATATTATTACTATCGGAGCAACTATATCACCTTTCGTGCCGACACCATCCAACACCCCGGTAAGGTGTGGCTCCAAATCCAACCTCAAGAAGGAGTCCCTCAAGAGGCAAACCGCCAATGGAACATCGGAAACCTGACGGTAAACCTTCGGAAGAACAACAGTTTCCGTTTGCGAGATACTTTACATATCCGCCATCTGCAGGTAAATTACAATGGAAAGAAACCTCCATTGCGCCCTGGAGTACTTTTCCACAATATCCGTTTCCGTCATGGTGACCTCTATTCACAAGACAAACAAAGGCAAAGTCAAGAGAACATGGCACGCATGGGAGTCTTCAACTCCGTGGATATGCAGTTTGTACCACGCGACACGACGAGCACTTGTGACACCTTGGATGTAGTGGTAAATGCTACATTCGACAAACCACTGGACGTTGAGTTGGAGATGAATGCCACTACCAAAAGCAACGACCAGATAGGTCCTGGTGTCTCTTTTGGCATCTCTAAAAAGAATGTCTTTCGAGGAGGTGAAACTTTTTCAGTGAAAATGGACGCCTCATATGAATGGCAAACTGGAAGTAGCGCCACGGGCAAAAGCACAGAAATAAACTCTTGGGAATTGGGATTATCAACTGCACTGACCTATCCTCGCCTGATGTTTCCCGGATTGGACACAAGACGTTTCCGCTTTCCGGCACAGACAGAATTCAAGCTCTATGCCAACCAACTGAATCGCGCAAGTTTCTTCCGCCTACTCTCTTTTGGAGGAAGCGCAGTCTATGCTTTCCAACCGACAAAGACATCCAAGCACATCATCACACCCTTCCGACTGACCTTCAATATGCTGCAGGAGCACACAGCCAAATTT
>JAFXDL010000074.1 GCA_017516265.1 Bacteroidaceae bacterium | reverse complement strand
GAATCAGGCCATCATCGAAGCAGCCGAACTGGCAGAAGCCGAATTGGCCAAAAAGAATTTGCCGGACTCCACCTCTGCCCTTTTCTCTGCCGCTCAAGGAGAAGAATCTTTCGTGACTCTGAAGAACAACCTCGTCGAACTCCAACTCTCCACCAAGGGAGGAACCGTGAGCAAAGCCACCCTTGCCGACTATAAGGGACAGGACGGAAATCCCATCGTGCTTTTCGATGGCACAGAGGAGATGCGCATGAACTTTGCTTTCAGCGGAAAGAATGAGAATATCCTCACCGAGAATCTCTATTTCCAACCCTTGAACGCATCGGACAGCACCGTCACCATGCGCCTCAATGTGGGCGAAGGCCGATACATCGACTTCAGCTACTTCCTTCCGGCCGACCTCTATATGGCCAACCTCACCATCCATGCCCAGGGGTTGCAGAACTTCTTCACACCCAGCACCAAGACGATGGACTTCAACTGGTATCAGCGCACCCGTCAGTTGGAGAAGGGGTACAGCTTCGAGCAGCAGTTCTCATCACTCACCTACCGCATTGACAATGACGACACCGAACACCTGAACGAGCAGGGCGAGGACAAGGAAGATGCCGAGGGAAGCGTCAACTGGATTGCCTTCAAGAACCAGTTCTTCTCCAGTGTAGTCATTGCCGGGCAGGATTTCGAAAAGGCCGCATTCAAGTCTGTTCCCCAAAACGAAGGAAGCGGATACCTGAAAAAATACAATGCCGAAACCGTAGCCTTCTTTGACCCCACAGGTAAGGAGCCCACCAACTTCCAGCTCTACTTCGGCCCCAACCACTTCAAGACCCTGCAAGCCACCAACGACTATGTGCTGGGCGAGAACAAGGATCCCGAGTTGGAAAACCTCGTTTACCTCGGATGGCCGCTCATCCGTTGGATCAACCGTTGGTTCACCATCAACGTCTTCGACTGGCTCAGCGGATGGGGACTCAACATGGGTATCGTACTCCTGCTGATGACCATCATCGTGAAGATTGTCGTATATCCCACCACCTACAAGTCCTACATGTCATCGGCCAAGATGCGTGTGCTCCGTCCATACATTGAGGAAATCAACAAGAAGTATCCCAACCCCGAGGATGCCATGAAGAAGAATCAGGAGACCATGGCCCTCTATAGCCGCTACGGTGTGAGCCCCATGGGAGGATGCTTGCCCATGCTCATCCAGATGCCTATCTACATTGCCCTCTTCAACTTTGTGCCCAACGCCATCGAGCTTCGCGGCGAAAGTTTCCTTTGGGCAAAAGACCTCTCGACCTACGATGATGTCATCAATTGGGGCACCGACATCTGGTTGCTTGGCGACCACCTGAGCCTCTTCTGCTTGCTCTTCAGCGTCACCAACATCCTCAACACCTGGTACATGATGCGTCAGAATGACAACATGGGCCAGCAGCAGATGCCCGGTATGAAGATTATGATGTACGCCATGCCCATCATGTTCATCTTCTTCTTCAACAGCTATTCGGCCGGGTTGAACTACTACTACTTCATCTCGGGTCTCATCGGTATCCTCATCATGATTGTCCTCCGCAAGACCACCGATGACAAGGCACTCCTGGCCAAACTCGAAGCCCGCATGGAGGCCAACAAGAACAAACCGCGCAAAGTGACCGGCATGGCAGCCAAGCTGGAAGCCCTCCAGAAGCAGCTCGAAGAGCAACAGCGCCTCCAGCAACAGCAACAGAACCGGAATAACAAGCGATAACTTTTTAGGCACGGATTGCACGGAAAGATTTTGGCACGGATTACACGGATGAACACGGATTTTAAAGATGTTCAATATCCGCAATTTATAATTTATCTGTGTAATCTGTGTAATCCGTGCCTATTTTTATAAATACAAGGAAAAACATGAAAACATCAATCGCAACATTCACCATGGCTACCGCCCTACTCCTTGCCTCGTGTGCTACGGACAGTACAAAAAGCAATGACGAATCAGCCCCCTTCATCGGGCGACAAACCGAGTTCAAGATTACCGACCGCCAGCTGACTCCCGAAGCCCTGTGGGCCATGGGTCGCATTGGAGGTGCCGATGTCTCTCCCGATGCACGGCAGATTGCCTACAACGTGGCCTACTATAGTGTGGAGCACAACAAGAGCCACAACGTCATCTACACCATCGGCACCGATGGCACGGGCGAAACCCTCCTCACCCAAGCCTCGTCCAGCGAGGTGGCACCCAAGTACATCGACGGTGGCCGCCATATCGCTTACCTGGCCCCCGATGCCGACGGAGTGATGCAACTCTGGAAGATGAACCCCGATGGCACCGGTCGCCAGCAGATTTCCCATCTCGACAAGGGCGTCGATGACTATGCCTTCTCCCCCGACGGACAGAAGGTGCTCATCATCCACACCGTCAAGTTCGGCCAGCGCGCCTCTGACCTCCACCCCGACCTCCAGAAGACCACCGGCCGTGTGCTCAACGAGGCCATGTACCGCCATTGGGACGAGTGGGTAGAGAGCATCCCCCAACCTTATATATATAAGTACGATGGCGAGGCCCTCACCGGCGAAGCCCCCGTCCGCATCCTTGGCGACGAGCCCTTCGAGTGCCCCATGAAGCCCTTCGGAGGCATCGAGCAACTGGCCTGGAGCCCCTGTTCGGGAAAGATAGCCTACACCTGCCGCAAGAAGACCGGCCTCGACTATGCCGTCAGCACCGACTCCGACATCTTCCTCTACGACCTCGCCACGGGCTCTACCACCAACCTCTGCAAGCCCGCCGGCTACGTGGCTCCTGCCGTCGATTACTCACGTTCGCTCCAGCATCAGGCCGTCAACCATCAGCAGGCCGACTACAATGTGGGCTACGACATGAATCCCCAGTTCTCGCCCGACGGATGCTACGTCGCTTGGCAGAGCATGGAGCGCGACGGATACGAGAGCGACCGCACCCGCCTCTGCATCTACGAGTTGGCCTCGGGACACAAATCTTACGTCACCGAAGCCTTCCAGAGCGGCGTCGATGCCTTCACCTGGGCACCCGACAGCCATACCCTCTATTTCATCGGCACATGGCACGGCACCACCCACGTCTATGCCACCAACCTGGAGGGCCGTATCCGCCGCATCACTGACGGACAGTACGACTATACCAGCCTTGCCCTCTGTGGCGACAAGCTCCTCTGCGGACGCCAGTCGATGTGCGAGGCGCTGGAGCTCTACCTCATCGACCCTGCCCTCACCGCTACGGGCACGAAGGCCGACCTCTCGGCCACTGGTTTCGATGAGTGGAGTGCCGACAACGAGGCCGTCACCAAGAACGTCGCCCAGCTCACCCACGAGAACCGCTACTTCCGCGACAATATCGATTGGGGAACCGTCCATCAGCGCTACACCAAGGCCGTCGATGGCAAGCCGCTGCACTACTGGGTAGTCCTTCCTCCCAACTTCAATCCCGCCAAGAAGTATCCCACCCTGCTCTTCTGCGAGGGCGGTCCCCAAAGCCCCGTCAGCCAGTTCTGGAGCTATCGTTGGAACTTCATGATGATGGCCGCTGAGGGCTACGTCGTCATCGCCCCCAACCGTCGTGGCCTCCCCGGCTTCGGCATGGAGTGGCTCGAGGAAATCAGCACCAACTACACCGGCCGTTGCATGGACGACTACAAGAGCGCCATCGACGATGCCGTCCGCCAGCTCCCCTATGTCGATAAGGAGCGCCTCGGATGCGTAGGTGCCTCGTTTGGCGGATACAGCGTCTATTGGTTGGCCGGCAACCACGACAAGCGCTTCAAGTGCTTCCTTGCCCACGACGGCATCTTCAACCTCGAGCAGCAATACCTCGAGACCGAAGAGATGTGGTTTGCCAATTGGGACCTTGGCGGTGCACCCTGGCACACCGATGCCCACATACGCCGCACCTTCGACAATTCGCCCCACAAGTTCGTCGAGAAGTGGGACTCCCCCATCCTCTGCATCCAGGGCGAGAAGGACTACCGCATCGTCACCTCACAAGCCATGTCGGCCTACAATGCCGCCCTCTATCGCGGCCTTCCCGCCCAGTTCCTCGTCTTCCCCGACGAAAACCACTGGGTGCTCCGTCCGCAAAACGGCATCCTCTGGCAACGCACCTTCTTCAGCTGGCTCGACCGCTGGCTGAAGGAGTGAGATAGCTACTAGTGACTAGTTTAAAGTTTAAAGTTCAAGGTTTAAAAGCATTCGGCACTGGTTTTTAGAACACAGAGACACAGAGACGCGGAGTTTTTATTTCTAATTGAAAAGAAACAACTCTGTGTCTTGTGTCTCTGTGTTCCAATCAAATAGGACATCCTACCTTGGGCTTTATGAAGAAAAAAGGTAAAAAGGGTAAAAGGGTATAGGGTTTTAGGGGGCTTTTCTGAGAATCATCTTCTCCTCAGATGTCAAAAAGTATAGGAATATAGCCATATTTTAATATTTAATTAATTACATATCAATATATTAACTATAAAACTCCAGAAAAAGGACTTAAAAACCTTTTACCCTTTACCCTTTTACCCTTTTTAAGTATTTTGGGAGTGTAGAAGTGTAGGAGTGACGCTACGCTTAGGAGTGTAGACAACAGTGCTGCTTGCATGAGGGCCTTTTTTGCGCCTCAGCCCCCCAAATCCTTACAGATGAAAAAAGAAAAGGAGGTGTTTTGCCCGCATCTCCTGAGTATATGCCTTTCATCGGGCAAATGAAGGCAATACTGACGATTCAGAAACAACTGACTAACCTTTAAAAACCTATTAAAACTATGGCATTTCTAGGAAGAGACCGATAGGAAAACAGAGCCAGTTCCCTACTCTACCGGAGATTTTCAGTCTACAGGATTTGATTGAAGCGCGACGCACAGCAGAGTATATGGATGCTGATAATGTGAATACGGCCCGAGAACAACTGAAAAATTGGACTAAAAAGGGCTGGCGAGACGCTACGAAAAAACCAGGCGGCAGAAGCTGAGCACACCAACGGCTCCAGAACCGACACCACCAGCTGCCTCTGATACAGGAACTTAGCTTCCACACCAGCGGCCGAACCACAGGACCATTCTGTGAATAAAAAAGGGAAAAAGGGTAGGGTTTTATTATATACCCTTTTCTAGAATTTTTCGTCCAACCCACACAGCCTCAGCCTGATACGTACAAAAAGTGCCATAGGAGAAGAGCAAGCGTGCTCTCTCCGCCTTTTTTTCGTCACAAGAGGCGGCATTTGGACTTTTAAAACAGGCCTCCCGCATTGGATTTTCAGAACACAAAGACGACATCACTTCGCAAACAACTCCAGCACCAGGCGGAGGGAGGTGACATCGTTCCAGTCAAATTCGGGCAACTGGAGATAGAAGTCGAAGCGCGACCGCTTGGCCTTGGGCAACATGCGGCGGAGTGTACGTTCGTGGAGCTGCACTACCTTTCCGTCAATCTCCAGATAATAGGTCTTGACAAGGGGATAGAGGTCGTCACTGGCAGATGTATCGATGGAGGTGGCGCTCACCTGGTCGGTGCCTATCTGGAAATTGGAGATGATGCGGTCATTGATTTTCTGACTGCTGAAAGCCTCGAGGTCGATGGTGGTGGTGCAGAGGATGCGGTTTCCGCCAACGGCATCTACGACCTCGGCCAACATGGTGTCCATGCGGACGTATGACTTGTCGGCAAACTCAACGGCTTGTATCTGAGCCATATTGGCCACCATATCGTGGCGCCCGTTCTTGAAGAGCAGGTGGGCATTCTTCAGGAATACGTTGGCCTGCTTCTGCATGATGACCTTTCCGCTCGTGAGGGTGATGCGGGCAGGCTGGTAGGTTTCATAGAGAGTGGTGCGCGAGGTGGTGCCCACGAAATGCTGGGCAACAAGGCCGATGCTGGAGGTAGCCAGCAGGCATAGTGTGAATAACAGTTTTTTCATAATTCTCGAAGTTTTCTTTTTTGTCAGCGGCAAAAGTAATAAAAATATGCCACACCTGGACATTATTGAATGGACTTTTTAAAGAAAAAGCTACCCCCCGACTCACGCCGGAGAGTAGCCCAAACACAAACACAAAATAAAACACGACAAAACTACTATGCAATCTTTTCTAGACAAGCCTATGCTATATCCGCCCTCCATTGGATGGAGAAGATAGCCTGACCGGTCCGCCCTATATTCACATATATACGCGTGGTATCTCGGCCTGTCTGAAAGAATAACACCTTTCTCTTTGTTTTGTTCAATGATTACTATGAATAAGACTTATTTTCTCTTCTTTTTTTGCCAGTCACCAGCATCTAGTAGCTAGTAGCTAGTCACTAGTAACTAGTCACTAGTAACTAGTAGCTCACTGTACCCCATCCTCGCGGAGCTTCTGCTGCCACTTCCAGGCACTGCGCAGAGTGTCCTCAATGGTGCTTTCGGCTTTCCAACCAAGTACGTTGTTTGCCTTGTCAGGATTTGCCCAAACCTGCTCGATGTCTCCGGCACGACGGCCCACAATCTGATAGTTGAGTTTCACACCGGTGGACTCTTCGAAGGCATGGATGAGTTCGAGCACAGAGAGACCACGGCCAGTACCGATGTTGAACACCTCTACCTGCTCGTCCTGCTTGTCCTGAAGGATGCGGTCGATGGCTACCACGTGAGCCTTGGCAAGGTCAACCACGTTGATGTAGTCGCGGATGCAAGAGCCGTCGGGAGTGTTGTAGTCGTCGCCGAAGACGCTCAGTTTCTCGCGGATACCGATGGCAGTCTGGGTGAGGAAGGGAATGAGATTCTGGGGAACTCCGTTGGGCATTTCACCGATGATGGCAGTGGGGTGTGCACCGATGGGATTGAAGTAGCGGAGCAGGATGGCCTGGATGGGCGAACCACTCTTGATGGTGTCGCGGATAATTTCCTCGTTGATCTGCTTGGTGTTTCCGTAGGGTGACTCAGCCACCTTGATGGGAGCATCTTCGGTCACGGGCAACACATCGGGCTGGCCATAGACGGTGCAGCTGGATGAGAAGACGATTCCCTTCACACCGTACTTGGGCATCAGCTCCAGGAGGTTGATGAGGGAAACGAGGTTGTTGCGATAGTAAAGCAGGGGCTTCTGTACACTCTCGCCCACGGCCTTGCTGGCTGCAAAGTGGATGATGGACTTGATGTTTCCGTACTTGGCGAACACTTTGTCCAGCCCTTCATAATCGAGGCAATCGAGCTGTTCGAAGTCGGGACGGATGCCGGTGATTTTCTCGATACCGTCAACCACATCGGCCGAACTGTTTGAGAGGTTGTCGATGATGACTACATCGTAACCGCTATTCTGCAACTCTACTACGGTGTGGCTACCGATAAATCCGGTTCCACCAGTCACTAAGATTCTTTCTTTCATAGGATTAGTTTGATTGATGATTAATGATTATATTTCTTTAATTCTTTTTCCTTATTAACGACTTGTATGTTTGTCAGAATTCATCCAAATCCCCTCCCGGAAACAGGCGGGCTGGATAGTGTCCCTTGCGGATAAGTTCGTTGATTTTCAAGATGGTCTGAATCTTGTCATCGGGACTGACGACCCCCATCCATACGGCAGGGGTATCATAGGCAAACACTTCGCCTTCGCCTTTGGCTATCAGTCCATTGATGAAATCTGGAATGGTGAAGAAAGCCTTCAGGTCTTGACCCGAACGGTCGATAAAGGCTGCAAAATCCCGACGCAAGGCACTGAATATGGCAGGGCTGAATCCCCACATGTTCATGGATACGCAGGCATCTTCGTCGAGCTGTACCCACTGGTTCAACTCGTTCAGATACATGGGATGTCCACTGATGCGCTCCACTCCCGGACGGTCGATGACAGAGAGCAGCTTCCCCTCAGCATCCACCTCGCAGATACCACGATTGGCTCCCCCACTCTCGGGCACCACATTGCCCAGACGGTAGCTGACGAGCACATGCTTGTTCTCATCGGCACGCAACTCCTGCAAATGGTCATAGAGTATCTGGAAACTCTCGCGATGATAGAAATTGACAGCATTGATGACTCCGAAAGGCTCGTCCATAACTCCCTCGCCCATCAGGACGGCCTGTGCCGACCCCCACAGATGGGTCCGCTTGGGATTACGCTTGGCAGCATCCACCAACTCCACTTCCTGATAGACATATTCAATATCTACCAAGTGCTGGTATTTCGAAGCTATCTTTTCCTTGAATTCTTCTTCAAAAAAGCGGCTGATGACAAAGATGATTCTTCGGAACCCAGCCTGTACAGCATCGTATATCGAATAATCAAGTACCGTCTCACCATTGGGTCCAATGCCTTCGGGCTGCTTCAGCCCTCCGTACCTGTTACCCATCGTGGCGGCCAGTATTAACAATGATGTTGTCTTTCTTTCCATAGTTTCGTCATACAAAGAACCCAAATGTTTCTTTGCAAATGCAAAGGTAATACATTTTTTTGAAAGAGAATCAAAACTTGCTCCTAATAATTTAATGTAATGTGAAAAGTGGAGGGAGGAACGAGTGGGGCAAGGTTCAAAGTTTAAAGTTCAAGGTTTAAGGTTTAAGGAGTGTAGAAGTGTAGAAGTGACGCTTCGCTTAGGCGTAGCAAGGCTCGCAGAAAGAAGCACTAAATGTGCTTCTGTGCCGAAGCGAGGGGAGCACAGTGCTCTGTGCGACGGGGCTCCGAAGGAGTGTAGACAATAGTTTGGCTAACTCACTAACTCACCAACTCACCAAATACTAACTCACCAACTCACCAAATACTAACTCACCAACTCACTAACTCACCAACTCACTTAAAAAAACAACTACCCGAAAATGATGCGGAAAGCCTCCTCCACCTTACGGACGGGAGTAATCTCTATCTTGTACTTCTTTCTGTCCAAGCCTTGCAGATTGTAACGGGGGATGATGATGGAGGTGAAACCCAATTTCTCAGCCTCAGCAATGCGTTGCTCAATACGGCTGACAGGACGTATCTCACCCGAAAGGCCCACTTCGCCCGCCATGCAAAGGCCATGGTCAACGGGAGCATCCATATTGCTACTGAGGATGGCGGTAATGACACCCAAGTCAATGGCGGGGTCGTTCACCCGAAGGCCACCGGCAATGTTGAGGAAGACATCCTTCTGCGCCAACTTGAATCCCACGCGCTTCTCCAGCACGGCCAGCAACATGTTCATGCGCCGGGTGTCGAACCCCGTGGCCGAACGTTGTGGAGTGCCATAAGCGGCAGTGCTCACCAGTGCCTGTGTCTCGATGAGGAAAGGACGCACCCCCTCAATGGTACAGGCTACGGCCACACCACTCATTCCCTCGTGCTCGCTACTGAGCAAGAGTTCGCTGGGGTTGCTCACCTGCCGGAGGCCATCTTGACGCATTTCATAGATGCCCAGTTCGGCCGTAGAGCCAAAGCGGTTCTTGATGCTCCGCAAGATACGATACATGTAGTGCTGGTCGCCCTCAAACTGAATCACCGTATCCACAATGTGCTCCAATATCTTGGGACCAGCCAGTGTGCCCTCCTTGTTGATATGTCCGATGAGAATCACCGGTGTACCCGTCTCCTTGGCAAACTTCAGGATAGAAGCCGCACACTCACGCACCTGTGTGATGCTTCCCGGTGAGGAGTCGGCAATCTCGGTGGAGATGGTCTGTATGGAGTCGATGATGACCAAATCGGGCTTCACATTCTTGATGTGGGTATAGATTTGCTCCAACGATGTTTCACACACAATCAGACAATCGTCCGACGGAGTGTGGCTGATACGTTCGGCCCTCAGCTTCAGTTGGCGCGGACTCTCCTCACCACTGACATAGAGGATTCGCCGATCGTTCATGCGCAACACCGTCTGTAGCACCAGAGTACTCTTTCCTATGCCCGGTTCACCACCGAGCAACACCATCGAGCCAGGCACCAGTCCGCCACCCAACACACGGTTCAGCTCGGCATCGTTCATGTCAATACGCACCTCATTGCCAACCTCAATCTCACGGAAAGGCACAGGCTTCGGTTTGCCCGTCACGAAAGCTCCCGTCGAAGCCGCACGCGCCTGTTGCATGGGCGATTCGCGACGCACCACCTGCTCTACATACGAATTCCAAGCTCCACAAGCAGGACACTTCCCCACCCACTTGGGCGAGTCGTTTCCACACTTCGAACACACATATACGGTCTTGTCTTTATTGGCCATAGCTGGATTTCAAATTTGAATTTAATAAACTTTGTTTATTGATCATTGGCAACACTCGGCAAGACAAGCAAACTTGTTCTGCTCTCATTTGCACAATAATTCATCTTCGGTGTCGGGCAATATGGCTTGTGCCCATTCATGGTGAAGAAATCTTTTAGTCACAGAAGTCTTACCCGACCCGTTAGGTCCGGCTATGATAATCAATTCAGGTTTACGAACACACTCAACCATTGATAATACTATTTATACGAGCGCTCCTGCTTGCTCTGTTCTGAGCAATGTTTCTGCGCATTTGCTCGAAGTGAGCATCAGCAGCCTTTTTACTGCTTTCGCGTGCTTCTTGGGCAACCTCTTTCATTACCTGCTCCAGCATTTCGTCAGTAGGTTCCTGACCCATGCCGAATCTGTATGACTTCATTTCCTTCTCTGACATAATCATCTCTTTTTTGTCTATTTCTTTGCAAAGATAACAATTTTCTTTCAGTCCGTGTTATGGTTTCTCCATTTTCTTTCTCTTTTCTCCTTTTTTAATCATCCTGCACGTCGTGTCGGGCTGTACTATATTATCTTCAGAAGAACATGATAAACTCCGTTCGGGAACCATGTTTGTTCGGTTCGCGAACGGAGTTAGCAATGTTCAAACGCATGACAAAACAAGAGTTTGCTATTTACAAAGTCTTTCTCAAGAATACCCCTTGTAAATTCCTCCACATTTTCTATGGCGGACAACATGTGTTCGAGTCTTCCTCTGTCTTTAATTACCTCTCTCATAAATCAAGACTTTATCATTGTTTGCCGTCTGTTGTGCAAAGGGTAGCAAGGTGCCTTCCTCCACCAAATCAACTTTCTGCTTCAGCAACTCTTCCAACTGGCAAATAATGTTTGCGTATTTGAACAGACTTATTTTAGCACCCTTATCAAAAGACACCAAAATGTCCACATCGCTTTCTGGCCCTTCTTCACCGCGCGAATAGGAACCAAACAACCATGCTTTGGCAATAGGTTGAGTGGCAAAATACCCTTGTAGTACAGGGATGATGTTCTTTCTTGTAGCACTGTTCATAACTTCAAACATCTATAATTTCTGCAAAGATAACAATTTTCTTTCAGTCCGTGTTATGGTTTCTCCATTTTCTTTCTCTTTTCTCCTTTTTTAATCATCCTGCACGTCGTGTCGGGCTGTACTATATTATCTTCAGAAGAACATGATTAACTCCGTTCGGGAACCATGTTTGTTCGGTTCGCGAACGGAGTTAACAGTTCAAGCGGGTACGATATTATTGATTTTACGCTCTTATCAAAAACATTTTCGACTCGCTGCGCGGTTTTTGGAGAGTTTTCCCGCGTCCTGCACAAAAACCTATCCTCTCATGCAAGACGCGGAAAAATAATCAAATTATCGAATGCGCGACACAAGGTCGCTTCTTATTCTGAGACAGGGCGCACGGAGCAACCGTAGAAACTACCCTTGTAGCTCCAGTTGTAATTGTCCGAATAGAAGAAGCAGAGGTCGTACATGAGGCTGCCATTGTTGTAGGGCGTAGCAGACCAATAGTAGCCGTAGGAACCCGCATCGCCGCGGCCTGTACGGTACCGGTAGCCAGCGGCAGGAAGGAAGATCGAATTACCGTTGGGACCGGTGACTTTTCTGACTTCCACTCCGTTTTGATTGGTCCATGTCCAAGTACATTCATTACACAACTCTTTTATCTCATCTTTAGTGGGCATACGCCATCCACCGCCCCAATTCTCATTAGCTGCATCGTAATCCAAAACTAAATTACCATCCTCACCAATGATACCACGGGACTTCAATTCGGAAATGGAAAGGCTATAGGTGACACTATTGCTCTCTGTATAACTTGACTTGGGCTTAGTCTCACCCCAAGCAAAATAGTCACCGTACTCCTCGGGAGAAGAAGCACCCACATTGTAGGTCGCCCATTTTACAGAAAGTCCAAGATCTACCGCGTTATCATAAGACACCACTGCTGATTTACGGGTCGTGAAGGAAATTGCATCACTATAGGCCAATCCTTTCGAATTTATCACATAGGCACGCACATAGTAAGTTGTACCTGCTGTCAACTCATCTATTTTTGCTGAAAATTCACTTCCCTCAGACGTAGAAACCACCTTACGGTCACCAATAGTAGGCTCTTCGGAGGTGGAACTGATGCAGAAACCGCGTTCTACAATCAACGTGCCGTTACCATTGTCTGTGAGAGTGGCAGCAACCGTAGCCATCACATCACCAAGACTTGACACCCGTGTGTCTGAAAGTCCGGGAAGTTCAATTGTCTGAGTTGAGAAAGTACGAGTTTCACCATATCCCACTCCCTTTGCATTGATGGCATAGGCACGGATATGATAGATGCCTCCTTCGGCCAATCCATCTATAGTAGCAGAAAAGTCAGGCCCTTCGGATGTGGATACCACTTTGCGGTCGGCCGTGGTAGGCTCTTCGGAAGTAGAGCTAATACAGAAACCGCGTTCGGTAACGGGACTGCCACCGTCGTTCCAGAGTGTGGCCGAGACAGTAAGGGCTGTGACAATGTAATCCGACAATCCGACATAGGGGGAAAGCTTAGGAACGTAAAGCAGGGTCGGTTCGCCCATCACGGGACGGATACTGTAACCACGGTAACGAGAACTTTTGGACAGATAATTATCGTCGCTGTTTATATTAAGCACGTACGAATAGCAACTATCCTGTTCGACAGGAGTGGAAGTCCAATAGCTTCCGAGGCTGTTCGCACTACTAAGAGAGTTACCTCCCTTAGAACCTGCAGCTGGCAGGAAGATACTTTCGCCCGTACGGAAGCTTGTCACCCGATAGCCATTGAAGATTCCTTCGCTGGTCCAAGTCCAAGCACAATTCTCAATCAACTCTTGCATCTCGTATTTCGTAGGCAATCGCCACTCACCTCCCCAAACAGCACGGGCGGCATCATATTGGGCATCACCATAGATGTTGTTCATGAAATACTTGCCATACGTAGCACTGTTCTCCTCGGTATATTCTTCCTTTTCCTTGATCTCGCCCCATGCGAAGTAACTGCCGTGGAGATTGACATCTGTTGCACCCACATTGCAACTTGCCCACTTGACACTCAAACCGAGGTCAACGGCTTTGAGAATATCCTCAGAAGGAGGGGTGACTACGTCATCTTTGGAAGGGGGAGTGACATCTTCCTCATTAATAGGGTCTTCT
>JAFXDL010000073.1 GCA_017516265.1 Bacteroidaceae bacterium | reverse complement strand
TGCAGTGCCAGGAGCATAGCAAGAATGGATACAAACCTTTGTATCAAGGAGGGATACATCGTCATATCGCTGAAGAAGCTGAAAAAGTTCCTGTCGGGGTTGAAGGATACGCAACTGATGGGATTCATTATCTACTTGGTGCAGAAGGTCTTGCCCAAGGAGGCCGATGCTTCTACCTTGAAGCTCATAGCCGACACGGCACCCGAGGAAATCCGCCCTGACATCTCCATCAGTGCCGAAGGAGACGTGAATGTGGCCGGTAACTATAACCATTTCCAGAATAATAACAATGTAAATTTATAAAACTCCTCAATCGTATATATCCACATGAGCAATGCACCGAGAATCTATGTGCGTGGATCGTATATCGATATCCACGACAATGAGAACGTATACTTGACCGTCGATAAGGACGGGGAAGTGAAGACACACATCGACGAAAAGCAAATACAGAAAACAAACGGTGCACAGTCGGGTGAAATTCCTTCCGAATTCTGTACGCCTCAGGCTTGTGCCTTGCACGATAAGCTCACGAAGGCTGGTATGTTGGATGGAGATTGGCAACCCGTAGGCCTCTCGTATGCAGAAAAGGGGATGCTGGCATTCTATCTGGCTGACAAGTTGGGTGTCAACAATCAGTGGAAAGTGTTTGCTGCCTTGTGGGGAATGAAGGCGGAAACCTTGCGCCGTGCCTACAACAAAGCACTCGACCAAAACAAGTCGCTCTTGTTTCAAGATGAACTGAAAAAGATACTAAGCTGAAAATAAATATATTACAATAAATCGTGCCAGCTACGCGTGCCAACCCCGTGGCAAGTAAACGCATTTCTAGCATCATATCTTTGCTCCCGTAATCACAACGAAAGTGGTTACGGGATTTCTTTTTTATTCACTTTTTAAAACATAAAAGATATGAACGGAATGATGATTTTCAGAAATGCAGAGTTTGGTACCATCCGCACCATGAGTAATCCACAAGGCGAACCGGTTTTCTGTGCCAAGGATGTGGCGGAAGCGTTGGGGTATAAGAACACTCGCGATTCATTGAAGAGACACGTTGATGATGATGACGTCGTGAAACACGACACCATCGACCGACTAGGCAGAACCCAACAAGCCATCTTTATCAACGAGTCCGGTCTTTACGCCCTCATCCTCTCGTCTAAGCTCGACAGCGCCAAGCGATTCAAGCGATGGGTGACCGGCGAGGTACTTCCAGCCATCCGCAAGCAGGGCGGATACATGTTGGCCAAGAAAGGGGAGTCGGAAAAGGAAATCATGAAGCGGGCGTTGCAGATTGTGCAGGCTACATTGGCCAGACGCGATGAGCAGATAGCCCAATTGCAACCTCGAGCCGACTATGCCGACCATGTGCTGGACTCCATCAATTGCATCACCACCACGCAACTTGCCAAGGAACTGAGCATGACTGCTCAACAGCTGAACCGCCGACTTTGCGAGATGCACATCCAATACTGGCAGAGCGGACAATACATGCTCTATGCCGACTACGCCCGACAAGGTTTTGCCAAGAGCCGTACCCGTGTGCACACCGTGAGAGACGGCATCGTGCTGACCGAAACCTATCTGGTATGGACCGAGCGCGGACGTGAATTCATCCACCGATTGTTGAACCCGAAATTTGCGAATTGATATGACAGACACACACTTTACTTGTATCGGTAGGAGCCACGGGGCTCCTGCCATCCCGGCCACGAGAGAGGCATGGGAGAAGATGAGACGCGAACCGAAATTGGCCGACATGTGCCGACGCATTGCTGCCGGTCACGAGAAACTGAAACGCTTGCTTCCTGTGTGGACACCGTGCTGTGCGGAGTTCAAGAACAACCACCGCGCAGTGAAGGATGCCGTAACACCGCTGAACCGACTGATGCTGGACTTCGATGAGAAAGGACACTCCAAGGAGATTTTGGAACGCTCGCTTCAGCTTCAGAAGCAAGGCAAGTGGGAAATCCTACTTGTGGAAGAGAGTGTAAGAAAAGGTACGCACGTACTGATTACACTTCCCAAGGGGATGACACCGCAAGAGGCTCAGCAACGCTTCTCCGAGGAGGTGGGCTTTATGGCCGACCCTGCCTTGAAGGATGTGGCACGCTGCATCTACATGGTGCCGATGGACTATACGCTTTATGTGAATGAGGAGAAACTATTTTCAGTACAATCTGTCATCGAGATTCTTCCTCCCTCTAGCCGTCTGAATGACAATAAAGAGGAGAGTTATCCATCCACTCACGAAGAAATCCCTTACGAAACCATCATCGAGGTATTGGAAGAACAGATGGGAGGGAAGCCCGATGTGGGTTCACGAAACAACTTCATCTTCGGTATGGCGTGCCATTTGCGCTATATCTGCAACGATGATCCGTTGTGGATTGCCCAAGTGCTGCCCAACTACGGCGAGGAAAAGGAGAAGTGGATGGCGACCATCAAGAGTGCTTGCCAACGCATACAGACCAAGCAGATGCCGCGCATCGTCAAACGTACGTTGGCCATCTGTAAACGCAACTCAGAACTCATAACTCAGTCGGAGGCCGACTCCCAAGTTCCACCCGAAATGCCGAAGAACTTGCCGCCCCTCATCCGTTTGCTGGTGAGCCGTACACCGGAGATTTATCAGCCGGCTGTGGCGCATGCCGTGTTTCCTTCGTTGGGCGCACACTTGTACAACACTCGCTTTCGCTACATCGACAACTGCTACCACGAAGCTACCCTTGCCACTTTGCTCATGGCGGGCACGGGCAGCGGAAAGAGCAGCGTGAACATGCCCATCG
>JAFXDL010000072.1 GCA_017516265.1 Bacteroidaceae bacterium | reverse complement strand
GTTGTGCTGCTGGAGTTTATGCGGAGGATGGTCTTTTTATTAATTCATTGATTGTAGAGAACAGAGTTTCATCGTCTAATTATTCCAATAAAAGTCGTTTCTATATATTAGGTGCAGGCATGTTTTTAGGTACAGCATCTAACATGTATAATTGTACAGTGGCATATAACTTTGCTGATAATGGAGGCAGAAGTGCTGCAACTGGAGGTATTTGGGATAATTCTAAAAATTCCCAATTTTATAATTGCATTTTTTGGGGAAATGCTGCCAATGGAAATACTGTTGAGAATTATTATCAAGTAGGTATGTCTGGATTTTCAAGTGGAGCAGGTAAAAGTAATGAGAATTTTCATGATTGTTTCCATGCAGTGCCAATAGCAAGTTATGCTTGTGATGACGCAACAGATAAGTCTAAAGTATATTTAACAGAAACATCATCAACGAGTACTTCTTACAACGCGTTTATAAATGCTTGCAAAGCTACCAATCTTTTAAATTCTGATTATAGTATAAACTCTTCAAGTGCTCTTGCCCAGTATTGTATCAATATGGGTTCTGAGGATGGAGCTGCTATTCTTGAGAATACTTACAGTATCACCGAAGATATTGCCGGTGCAGACCGTGTGCAGGACTGTACCATTGATAAGGGAGCCTATGAATACAATGGAGCAAAGGATATTGTGCCAGATGTGACAACAACGACAGGGACAGTCTATTTCTATGTAACTCAGAACGGACGTGGTACTGCTACGGCCGAGTCGCCTGCCAATGCCGCTTGTCGGGAGAAGTTGCAGAAGGTGTTGGATGCAGCCGGGCGATATAAGTATGCTTACCCTGGAGTGAGGGTGGTGGTGAAGTTGGCTGCCATGCAAAGCGGAACAGACCGGAATGTAGATTATATGCCCCGACGTTCGGCTGTGACGGATGGTAGTGCCGATGTGGAAAACCCACGAAGTTTCTCCATCATGGTACCTCGTGGTGTGGAAGTATGGGGAGGATATACCGATGCCTATACCAGCACGACCAATCATGGATTCCTGGAAACAAACCGCAATGTGATGACAAACCGGACAACCTTGAACGGACTCTATCAGGCAAATGGACAGGATGTGAATGTGTATCATGTGGTGACTTTCACTGACCTGACTTTTAATGCTGACGGAAAGGTGATTGTGGGACAGACGATGACAGACAAAGCATCAGCTATGGGCAACTATAACAAGGCGGTGCTTGACGGTCTGCACATCACAGGAGGTATGGCCAACGGAGTGAAGGCGGAAGACCAACGGGGTGGTGCGGCCATCGTGACCGACTTTGCTCATGTGCGCAACTGCATTGTCCGCGACAACTATGCAGCCGAAGAGGGTGGTGCCCTCTACTTGCAGCCCCGTTCGTTGGTGAGCGGAACCTTGTTGGAAGCCAACAGTACGGGTGGAGCAGGAGGAGCCATCTTTGTGGAAGAGCCTACCAGTGCACAGAAAGCCGCTGATGCTACGGGCTATGCACGCATCTATACCAGTACCATAGTGAAGAACAGTGCCGGACAGGGAGGAGGTATCAACTTCGAGACCAACCTCCGGGCAAACAGTGTGGTGGTGTGGAACAACGAAGCCAATGCACAGGCCAATGTGTCGGGACAGCTTGACCCCTTCTCGACGGTGGCCAGTACGTCACAGACGGTAGAGGACTACCCCATGTCGTTCAGTGCAGTGGAGAATCTGCGTGTGGCAGGTATCAACAACTTGTCTGTAGGTAGTGACAATGGTACGGGTGTACACTTCGACTTGGACGACGGATACTACGGACTGACCCTTACTTCGGTGTTGGGACGTGCCGGTATGCGTTATCAGGACTATGCAGCTCTGCTGACGACCAACACGACGATGCTGACTACAGACTTTGCAGGAGTTGACCGCGTAGGACATAACAATAACTACATCGACATTGGTGCCCGTGCGTACAAGGGACAGTTGCAGCCTACACCTTCGACCAGTACGTTGATGAAGCGCCTTTATGTGGTGGCGCCTGAGCTGATTGTCAATCTGGATGCACAGAATGCCTTGGTGGACAAAGGTGCAGCCATCTACAAGCAGCAGGGTAGTTCGTTTGCCAATCCGATGGCGCGTCTGGACGATGCATTGGAATATATCCGTGAAGCCCGCAAGAATACATCCATCAGCGGTGTGGCGGACATGCAGTTTGAAGTCTTTGTTTCGGGAGGAACCTTCTACCCCCTGCGTACTATCCGTGGAGAGTACAGCTATTCGCGTGCCAGTACCTATCTGGTGCCCGAGGGTGTGAGCATTGTCGGAGGTATGGACCCTGACGGATTGGGCAGTAACACATTCTATGGACAGGACAATACGCAGACTACTACGACAGTAGCAGGAACGGGAATGACTGTCACCATTCAGGGCGAAACCACCGAGGCGATGCGGGAGGGACGTTTGCACTTTGACTTGAATAACAACAGCATCATCGAACCATGGGAACTGGAGCACCAGACCATTCTGAGCGGTGCCAATGTGAACAGTGTGAACAGTGAGAATGTCTATCACGTCATTACTGCCATTGCAGCCAGTGACTGGGTGGGACAACTGCCCACAGGTACGGCAGGCAATGCTACAGGTGCTGAGGGTTCGGTTTCGACAACGACGGGAAAACGTATCGTATTGGACGGTCTGACCGTCAGTGACGGCGAGGCTTACGGGTATGAGCAGAACCTGGTGGGAAGCAAGCACACCTACTATAAAGGCGGTGCCATCTGTGTGGATGGCAACTGGGTGACGGAGAATGGGGATGACAAGTTCTACTATACGAATGTGAGCAACCCGGTGGGATACCGCAACATCCCGTTGACGGTGATGAACTGTCAGTTCTCCAACAACATGGGAGGTATGGGTGGTGCCATCTTCAGCAATGGTGACTTGGAAATCTATGGATGTTCCTTCACCCAGAACTACAGTATGGGTGGAACAGATGTGGATGAAGGAGGTACGACTATAGCTTCTTATACAGGTAATGGTGGTGCGGTGAATGCTTCGGCCAATCTCATTCTGGTAAACTCCCTGTTTGCCAACAACGAGGCAAGACCAAGACAAGGAAGTCCCACTGCCGAGGCGAGTGGACGGGGTGGTGCCATTCTGGCCGGACACTATAGCCGCTTGCATGTGATGAACTGCAACTTTGTGCGTAACTTGGCAAAGGACTATCCGGCTATCTACAACTATGTGGCCAATCAGGGATGGAATGGTAAGGAATCGGATGATGCTGCACTTGCTACTGTCAGTCAGAACAATCCTCACCGTGTGGTGAACTCCATCTTCTGGGGTAACGAGGTGGGAGCGGGAGGCATCCACCGGTCCATGTACTATGGGGAGAGTGAGATAGAACACCTCTGGTTCTGTGCCTACGGAGCAGATTGTGGACTGACACCCGTATATGATGAGGAGGGAACAACGGACTACCGCGTCATGCCTTTCTATTTTGCAACCAACAGACAGGCCATGTATATTCCGGCTTTGTTCCAAAAGAACGGTGGTAAGTCCGAAGTGACCAACAACATTATCCTGAACAGTGACAACGATGCTTTGGATGGACCGAACTTCATCAATCCTTCGTTGACAGCAGGTGTGGATGGTTATCTGGCCAGTGCCGACTGGATGTTGAGCCGTATCAACAATGTGGTGGACAATGGATGGACCTTCCTGAACCAACAAATTACAACAGGGGATGATGGTACGTACACGTGTGAGTTTGTCCAACGGGACGGTAGTGCGGGTAGTGGTATCTACCTGACTGTGGCCGACGACAGCAAGACACGAAATAACGAACTGACCACCATGCCTTATGGGGAATCAGAATACATGTATTATCCCCAAATAACCAATGAGAATACAGGTGAACATCTTCAGATGTATCGTGTATCCAAAGACCCCAATCCTACACACCAGCAGACCTATATTGACATGGGTGTGTATGAATACCAGCACGTCCAACTGAAACCGAAAACAGAGGACCAGATTCGGGATGTCCTTTGGGTGACAGAGACGGAACGGCAGGATACGGACGGACCCGCTGATGGAAGTTCTTGGCTGCGTGCTACCAGTGACTTGCAGCGTGCCATTGAAACTTTGCTCTCTGGACGAAACGGACATGACAAGGAGATACGTATCATCGAGGGAAGTTACATGCCGGTATATACCATTGCCAACAACTTGGGATTCAAAGTCTCTACAGCTATGGCAGACAATACGGTGTTGGTGGATGAGGAGGATAATGGAGAGACTGGCTATGAATATACGGCCAATGGTATGGGTGTCAAGTCGCTGACTATCCGTGGCGGATACAGTGCAGAGATGGAAGGTCCCTATGACTACGAGGAATATCCCGTAACCTTTGTGGCTTCGGAGCGTGTCGGTGCTTCGGAAGAGAGTCTGAAACACCTGTTCTATATTGAAGATGCACGCCAACGCACCAGCAAGGAGGGTTCAACTAAATCTACGGCAGAGAACTACGTGATACCCATAGCGTTGAACGGTATCACTTTCAGTAATCCGTTGGCTACAGCCCATACTGAAACCGATGGGACTACGCATGGAGGTGCGGCCATCTATTATGCTGACCAGTTGGACGGAACCACTCCGTTGGGTGTGCGTTCTACAGGTAAGCGGTTGACCCTTAGTAATTGCACCTTCTTGCAGAATGCTAAGACGGTTGAAGTTCCTGCCGTCAGCATCGGGCAGGGAGGAGGCGATGCGCTGATATACAACAGCCTGTTCCATAGCAATACAGGAGCGCCTCTGGTGGCTGTTGATACCAAAGTCATCAATTGTACTTTTGCGTTGAATGGGAATGGTGTGAAGTTGGATAATAAAATGACGGGATATGAGTCGGAACTTCATAACTCTATCTTGTGGCGGAATAATACAACAGGTGGTGAAACGGTTGGATTGGCTACAGGTGTGACCTATACCCAAAATGCCATTGGGGGGTATACGAAAACTGGTGATGACGACACGAATGACCCGCTGAGTGAGACGAACAACGACATCTTCAATGGTCCCAACTTTGCAGATCCGGAGAATGTAGATGTGTCAGCACGTAGTTTCCGTATCAGCCCGAGTGCCATCCTGTTGAGCAAGGGAAGTGAACAACTGTTTGTTGAAAAAGTGGGACTGGCGGTGACGGATGGTGATTATAAAAAGGCTGTGGCTGCAACTTACGACTTGGCATACTTTACCCGTTGTTTCGGTAGCGGACTCGATCGCGGAGCTTATGAATGCCAGGAGGCATTGAACCGGGTGATTTATGTGGACCCCAACAAGGTAGCTGCTGATGGTAATGGCAAGTCATGGGAGACCGCTTATGGACTGAACCGTCTGCAGAATGCCATTGATGCAGCTTCGGTATATATGCAGACCGAAGCAGAAGAAGGCAATAAGGGTTTTGCCTACGTCTTCGTCAAAGGAAAACGTGAAGGTTCGACAGGAGAGTCCATCATCCTGCGCGAAGGTGTGCAGGTTTATGGAAGTATCGACCCTGGATATACGAATATGGCAGCTGCAGATTCGGAGGGAGATGTGGCTACTACGGATATTGAGAAGTATGAAGCGCAGATACGTGCCGATCGTCCGGGATTGGCAAGCCCTTCTACTTACCGTACGGTGGTGAATGGGGTGACAGCAACTGCTACAGTTTATGATACCCGAACGCTGTTGGATGGTTTTGTGGTGACAGCTCCTGTTGCGCAGGAAGTGCCAGTGGTTGACCTCCGTGGAGAAGAAGGAACTCAGAATACGTTAGCTTTGCGCAACTGCATCATTGCAGGAAGTACAGTGACGGGTGACGGACAACCCGTGGTGAATGTGGTGAACGGATTGCTTTACAATGTGCTGGTGCAGGAAAATGAGTCGGGCTTGAATGCTCCAGTAGTGAAGGTGGGAGCAAACGGAAGGATGGTGAACTGTATTGTGGTGGCTCATGAGGCTGGAAAGAATACCGTGGAAGCGGTTGAAAGCAAAGATCCATTGGTATTCAACTGTGTGACTTATAACGTGACGGACAACAAGATTGGAAGAACTGAGACGAACCACGCGTTCAGTTCGGCCAATAATACCATAAATGTTTCGCCTTTTGCTCCTTATTTGCAACTAGGGACAACGGCTTACCATGCAGACAAACCGGAATATCTGACCGAAAACCATTACTTGTGGTATCAGTTGCATGAAAAGGCGAAAGACTTGGAAAGCGCCGATGAAGGGGTGAATTCTTCATTACCAACTGAGCTGCAGGGATATGTAAATCTGTCAAGTGACCGCGATGTATTGGGTAACCCGCGTAAGGTGTCCAGTGTGGTTGATCGTGGTTGTTTTGAAACTTGGCAGGTAAGAGGAAGAGGGGGCATGGAAATGTCTGATGCATACATTCCTCAGGAAGGTAGTGTCGTATATATTCAACCCGGGGCGTCGTTGAAACTGGATAAAGCGATGACACAGGTATTCCGCCCCGCTTATCTGTTGCTTCGTCAAGGGGCTTCACTTTATGGACAAGGCGCCAATGTGGAACTGGAGTATGTGGCAGTAGAGAGAAAAGTGGCAGAGGAGGGTTATAGCCTGTTGTCTCTCCCGTATGACTATGCTTTGGGAAATGCTGTACGGGTGAATGATGATGATGGTAGTGGAGCTCTGACAGAAACGACAGTGGATGATGCAAAGATGCATACCTATGACGGAGCGAAGCGTGCGACTTATAGCTACCATTTTGTAGAAGACGATTCTCCCTGTTGGATAGAACTTGCTACGGGAGAGATTTGCCGGGCTAATCAGGGAGTACTTTTGACCGTGGATACGGAGGGACTTGGACTTTATCGCTATACGGCTTATGCCAATGCTAAGAAGAACTATATCTATACCGAAGGAGGTTCTGAGACTTTCAAGGAAGTCGTGCTGACACAGTATAACCATACTCCTGCGGACAATGCGGTTTTCACTTCATTGGAGAATATGGGTTGGAATCTGGTGGGAATGCCTTATCTGGTAAGCAATTATGCAACAAGTGCTCCTATAGGTAATGATACTTATCAGATGAATATTCCGCATGTAATCTATACGTTGGATGCACAGGGCAATTATAGTTCCAAGCAGTCGTGGGATGCAGGAGCGGATTTGTCTGTCGGTCAGGCTTTCTTTACACAGACAGCCACGCTGGATGATGCTGAACTGTTGAAGTTCCAGTTGCCGGTATTCCCGATGACCAAGGCGAGTGATACTCGTGCACTTTTGTGCGTGGCGAGTGCAGCAGGTAGTGATGCCGTACAACTGACTCCAGATGATGATGCTGAGGAGTTGGCCGATTACCAACTGAATTATGATGGTGTGAAGATGATGGCAATGAATAAGGATTTGCCGCAAGTATATGCCTTGAATGCTAGTGGAAGTCATCTGGCACTTGTCGGTTCTGCACCCGTGGAACAGGAAATCGGTTTGGGACTTTATGCAGCTAAAGCGGATGAACAATATACTTTCAGCTTGCCTGACCGTGAATCCTTTGCGGTGTATGGTTCTGTTTGGTTGAAGGATAATCACGCGGGGATTGTAACTGATTTGATGACCGAAGATTATACATGCATGGCAAAAATGGTTGGTCGTGATGAAAATCGTCTGACAATACAGATTGGCGGTCCTGCTCCTGTCATTTCTCCTGATGGTTCGCAGATAGATGGCAATCATGTGGTTTATATCCGTGATGGAGTTTTGTACATTTCTCGTCTGATAAAGGGACAAACGATTCAGATATATACCGTTGATGGTCGTTTGATACACCAGACCATTGCAGAGGAAGATACTTATCGCACAGCTGTATCTCCTGGAATCTATTTGGTGAAGATCGATGACGATAGGTATAAGGCTATGTAATTTTTGGAAATTCAACCGAAAACCTTTATATTTGCAGCGTGTTATGGAATTAATAGTAAAAGTAGTATGTGTACAATTACATTAGAGTATGATAAGAATAGTGCTTTGGCACGGCGCAAACTCGCCCTTCTGTTGGCTACAGGGCTGTTCCGTCAAAAGGATGTAAAGCCAAGTGAACCGACTCCCGAGCAGTTACAGGCTCATCGTGAGTTGAGGGATACTGTACTCGAGAACTCCAAACGGAGTATGTCTCATTTCATAGCCCGCCATATATGATGTACCACCAAAGAGATATAGTAGAGGTTAATTTCTTGTTCCCTGATGGTACATTTAAACCACATCCGGCTATTATTGTGTCCAATGACCAGTTGCAAGAAGATGAAGATGGAATGTTGTATCTCGTACTGATAACTTCGAATGATTCCCTTTCTATGCAATATTCTTATCCATTAACGGATGATATGGTAATCGGGAATTGTTTCTCAAAACCGAGTCTTGTCAAATGCCAAATAATTTCGGGTTATATGGAGCGTGATGTTGCTCGCCGTCTTGGCACAGTCAAACAGCAATATTTTGATGAAATAGTAGATAAGATTATTGAGTCAATATTCTAATAGCCTCCTCCAACTCCCCCAAAGTGGGAGAGCGCAAAGGCGGTACATGCATTCTTAGCCCCCTCTCCTTCGGGGAGGGCTAGGGAGGGGCCAATCATAGTTTCCTCCTTCCTCCTTTGGAAATTCAACCGAAAACCTTTATATTTGCAGCGTGTTACCAAACTAAGGGGGAATAGGATATGGAAGAAAAGGAATAAATTCATTTAAACCCTTGCAATTGTGAAACAAAAGTCGTTACTTTGCAGATGAATAGAAATAATGTGATAATTATGGCAAGACCGATTAAAGAAACTCCGATATTGTACGGAAAGGATGCAGAACGCTTCCTTAACGAAATGAAAGATGTGAAACCGGCATCAGAAGAGGAAAAACAACGTGTACGCGCATCGTATGAGAGAATAAAGAAATTGGCGACCTTTATGATGTAGGATGATGCGATTGGTGAGATTGGAAGAACTGAAGGAAATAAAGCCGTTCGACTGCGGAGACGCTGATTTGAATGGCTTTCTTTGTGATGATGCAGCTTATTATGGCAGTGAGATGCTGGCAAACACATTTGTATTGGAGACCGAAACAGAAACAGTAGCCTATTTCAGTTTGTTGAACGATAAAATTTCACAAACGACAATTGCAAAAAACTTGTGGCGTAAAATCCGCAAGACGATACCTCATGAGAAGCACTTGGGAAGTTATCCTGCCGTTAAAATTGGTCGACTCGCTGTATCACTTCACTTTCGAGGAACGGGGCTCGGCACGGATCTTGTGTCGGCAGTCAAACAGATGTTAGTCAATAATACGGGAGTCTCCGCTTGTCGGTTTCTGACAGTGGATGCGTATAAGGATGCACTACCCTTTTATCAGAAGAATGGCTTCCGTTTGCTGATTAATGACATCGAAGAGGAAAACTTTACCGTCCCGATGTATTATGATTTGAAAGAACTGACGATGATAAAAGCAGAGTAGAACTTTCACAAAAACCCTTGTCTTCATTTTCAGACCATAAGATATGGAACTTCCGTAGGTGTCCGCATTCAAAAACAAGTTCCAAAAGGACGTGACTAAAGGTATATAAGTATAGTTCTTTATTGCATTGAAGTATCTTTTCTACGACCTCTTCACAGCTGTCAAGAGGTCCCTTCACGGTTGTGAAGAGATGTCTTCACGTCTGTCAAGAGATATCTTCACATCTGTGAAGAGGTTGTTTGAGCCGTACTTTTCAGGGCAGACGCATTATATATTTTACCTTATTTGTTGTTATTTTATTTTATGTATATTGTTGCAATTTAGCCATCTAAATATTGTATATGTCAATTATATTTTGTATCTTTGTTGAGTATTTTAAAACATAATTTTGCAT
>JAFXDL010000071.1 GCA_017516265.1 Bacteroidaceae bacterium | reverse complement strand
TGACCATTGTCGGCATATTCACATGGGACAAGCCTGAAAATATGACCAAAGCCATTGAAGAGGAAGGAATGACGTGGCCACAAATCATAGACACGGAGAAGATTGCCATGGAACAATACCAAGTAACAGGCATTCCTACCCTGGTACTTCTCTCTCCTGAAGGCAGAATCCTTGAAATGGATCTTAAATTCCGTGGCGAAAACATGGTGAAGACAGTCGAAAAGTATCTGACCAAATAGCTCATTCATCAGCTATCTGCTGCGCAAACTCTTTGTATGACATTCCTTTTCAAAAGATAGTTTGGAGGCAAAACAGTAAAAAGGTGTCTAAAAATTAGACATTCTGGCATCAGAAACAGACGTTTTTTGACTTTACCCTTGGAGGAGAGATGGGAAACGACTATTTTTGCCACAAAGAAGAGTACCAGGAAAAGTAAGACAAACAAAATTATAGAAATTATGAGAAAGAAAAGTATGCTGATGGCGGCACTGATGATGGCCGCCATTGTATGGGCACAGCCCACCGTAGCACAGAAACGAACCGAAAGTACGGTGATTGAGAATCCACAGTTCAGTGTAAGCAATACGGGCACACTCACCATCGACCGGGTGGAACTGTTGCCGGACTCTACCCGCCTGCACATGACGGCCTACCACAGTCCGCGCAGTTGGGTGCGCATTGCCCGCGGAACCTATATCCGCGTGAAAGGTGAAAAGCTGATGATGACTTCGGCCGAAGGTATCACACCGGACAAGGAGTTCTACTCGGACGAGACGAACCAGACGCACTTCGTGCTGAATTTTCCCGCCGTGCCCGCAGATGCACAGACACTGGACTTCTATGAAAGCGATTGCGAGGATTGCTTCAAGTTTTGGGATGTGGCACTGACCCCTGAGGTACAACAGATAGCGGTTTCTACTCCGGCAGACATTCAGGCTTGGGCAAATATCCCTGATGACGGCAAACCATTGGTGACACCCACTTGGAAATCGGGAAAGGCTACGGTGAAGGGCTTCATCCGAGGGTACAAGCCTGAGATGGGAAAGGAAATAATTGTCTATTACGACAATCCTGTGACTAGCATACACGAGATGCACGGGATAGGAATAAAACCTGACGGCACATTCTATGCCAGTATCCCTATTGCCACAACAGATGCCAGTGTTTTCGCCAGAATGCCGAATTCCACCATTTCTTTCCTCATCGCCGAAGGCCAAGAGGTGGAAATGTACATAGACAGGGTAGCGGAGGTTCACCAGAGAATCCCAAACAAGGCTTTGCAAACCCAGCAGCAACAGACCATTTTCTTCCGTGGAGCACATGCCGACATCAACAACTGTTTGCAGACAGAAGAGGCAAAGTCATTCGACACCTACATCCCTACCAAGAAGTACCTGAAGGATATAGCGGACATGAGTCTTGAAGAATACAAAAGCTATTACATGGATTTTTGCCAGAAACAGTTGGCGGTTCTGGAAGAGCTACCTTTCTCTGGCAAGATGAAGGAATTCCTTGGATTGGAGTTGAAACAAGACGTCTGTCATTCTCTGTTCTTCGGAGACTCGCACTTGGAGAGTGCTTTCCGCCAAAAGCACAATTTGGGCAGGAGGGACACACTCAAAGGCTATAACACCCCCGTCTTTACCGAAAAGTACTATTCGTTCTTGAAGGAGCTGGACATGAATAATCCCAAGAACCTGCTTCATTCGACATTTTCAAACAATGTGAACAGCTGCAAGTTCATCAACTATAATCTGTACGATTACAACGCACTCATGCACTCCACAACAGCCAAAGAGTTTCTGAAGGAGAAGACGCTGAACCGTGAGGATAAGAAACTGATGAAGAAAATAAGCGGTGTAAAAACCATGCAGGAGTTCAGGGAACTCTTAAAGACAAACGAAGCATTGGCATCGACATGGAAGAATATGCAGAAAAGGTTCTATGACCTGATGAAAGGGCAACGTATCCCATTACAGATACAGACGGCAGCCAAACTGATGGGTACGGACAAAAGCATAGTGTTCGACCTGATGACAGCACAAACCTTCTGCGCCCCGTTGGAAGAGAAAATGCCTATCCCCGAAGAGGACTTCCATAAGGCCAAACAGTTGGAGAATCCTTTCTTTGCCGAATACATGAGAGAGAAGAATGCCGAACTGACCACCGAACTTGAAGCGCAGAAGCAGAAGGGAGGCTACACCATACACCAGGCAGGAGAGAGTCTGGGCGAAGCCCTATTGGTAGATATCGTGCAACAGTTCAAGGGGAAAGTAATCTTCATCGATCTATGGGCCACATGGTGCGGTCCTTGCCGTTCGGCCATGACACGGTTTGAACCGATAAAGGAGAAGTTGCAAGAGTTGAAGGGTAAGGACTTGGCTTTCGTCTATCTGACCGACGAGAGCTCTCCCGAAAAGGCATGGAAAAACATGATTCCCAACATCAAAGGCGAGCACTACCGCCTCAGTAACTCCCAATTGGGCAGTCTGAAACTGATGTTCAACTTCACCGGCATCCCCTCGTACCTCATTGTAAGCAAAGAGGGAAAAGTCGTCTATTCACATGTCGGTTTCGAAGGTAACGAGAAGATTGCACGACTCCTGATAGAAGAGTTAAAGAAATAAACTAAAAACTATGATGAGAAAGAAAAGCATTCTGATGGCGGCGCTGGTGATGGCCGTCGCAAACCTGATGTCGTGCACGGTGGTTGGGCAAGAAAACAAATTCACTATTACGGGAAAGGCTTCGAACTTTGCCGACGGGAAGAAGGTGTACTTAATCAAGTCTGTAGAATCCCAAGAGATTCCAGTGGTGGATTCCACGGTAGTCAGAAACCACTCTTTCGTATTGGAGGGGCAAGTAGGAACTCCGTATATAGCAGTAGTTGGGATTGCCGATTCGTTGATGGCTCAAGAAGTTACAGTCATTGAACTGATTGTAGAACCAGGAAATATCCAAATCGAAGCATGGGGAGACGACAAACATCATGTGGCAACGGGCACTCCGCTCAACAATGCCAGCATGCAATTCAGTCAGGCCGTGGACAGCCTTTTCAGAAGCAATCCGTCTGTACGCCCCGAAACGCTCTATCCTTTCGTATATCCATACATTAAAAGAAATGTCGGTAATGTATTGGGAATTTACCTGTTTGAACGGTACGAGGCATCCATGTTTGACGAGATGAGATTGGAATTGGCCAATGACCTGTACACCGCACACAAGGAGGAGAAATATGCAGATCTCATCGCGAAGATTCAAAAGAAGAAGGAACGGGAAAGACAAATGGCTGAACTTGCAAAGGCTGTCCAACCCGGCAACCCTTACAAGAATATATCGGGGGAAAGCACTGATGGTAATGAACTTTCGCTGGAGAGTGTCATAGAGAGAAAAGGGAACAGATACGTGCTGTTGGAGTTTTGGGCTACTTGGTGTGGACCCTGTATGAAGGAGGTGCCTTACCTTAAAGAGGCTTACACCAAATTCCGAGGCAAAGGATTCGAAATTTATTCCATGTCCATCGACCAAGAAAAAGAAAAGAACAAGTGGGTGCAAACCATACAGGAGAAAGGAATGGAGTGGACAAACGTCCTGCGTACGGATGCAAAGAATACCACCGAAGCATACGGTGTGCAGGGCATACCCGCCAATTTCCTTATTGATTGCTCAACCGGTCAGATTATTGCAACAAATTTGCGAGGCAATGCCTTGACAATGAAATTAGAAGAATTGACAGGCAAAGAGTTATAAGACGGCGACGGCCCGCCCGGCAGATGAGATTTACAAAAGGTGGGGGGGAGCCCCTCCCTAACCCTCCCCGAAGGAGAGGGGACTAAAAAAATACTCTCTGCGTTAAATATTGTCACCTGCTATTCTCTTCAAGTTCGTGAAAGATAGTATCGCGGAACATGAACAAGCGAGAAAAGAATAACTCCCCATGCGAATAGGACCCAAAAGCATCAAACCGCTAAGTTCTACATAAATTTGGCGGTTGTAACCACTAAATTTACCATAAATTTGGCGGTTTGCGGGAAATATCCTACTTTTGCAGAAAAGAAAAAAGGATATGATAAGAAGAAGCATTGAACGTTCTATTTTGCGAGATTTTACACGGAAGAAGGTTATTGTCCTGCTGGGAGCCAGGCAGGTGGGAAAGACTACATTGTTGGAGGGACTGCACAACAAGAAAGAAAAAGTGCTCTCCATCAATTGCGATGACTTGGATGACACTCTATTGATAGAGGAGAAAACTTCTACTGAGCTGAGAGCTTTGCTTGCTCCCTACGACATGGTGTTTATTGATGAGGCGCAACGGGTAAAGAATATCGGACTGACGCTGAAAAAGATAGGTGACCTGAAGCTTGACACGAAAGTAATAGTCACAGGCTCGTCGTCATTGGAATTGGCAGGAGAAGTAAACGAACCTGCCACTGGACGGTTGATAGAGTATCACCTGTTCCCCTTTTCGTTGGCCGAACTGGCAGCCGAGACCTCGGAACGGGAGGAACAGCGCATGCTGGAACAACGCTTGATTTA
>JAFXDL010000070.1 GCA_017516265.1 Bacteroidaceae bacterium | reverse complement strand
TCAGAAGATTTTTTGTTTTTATATTTATTTTCTTCTGATTATAACACTTTTATAGCCATATTATAACATGATAGGCTTCTTTTGACATGAACCCCAAACAATATTTTGTTGCGCGCTGCCACCAACCAAATTCTTTTTTTATCCAACAACTACGGCCAATCACCAATACTTCCATTCATTTTCTCTTCACAATCCCACCAATCCCGACAGATAATGAAATGATTTTCGAATGATGCAAATGGAGGGTATCAGTACAAGGCCATGAAGGCCATCGAAGCCGGTGAGCCCATCCCCGGAGGCATTGCCAATGGCATCGTCGGCACCGTGTTGATGCTCGGCATGGCATCGCTTGTGGCCATTCCTGTGGGCATCCTCTGCGGGGCATACCTCGCCGAGAATTCCAAGAACCGCTTTGCCCAAACAGTAAGCTACCTCACCGACCTGCTACAGGGCACCCCCTCGGTCATCATCGGCATTGTCACCTACATCTGGGTGGTGGTCCCCATGAGGGGCTATTCCGCCATTGCAGGCAGTGTGGCACTCTTTATCATGATGCTGCCCCTCATCATCCGCTCCACGGAGGAGACACTGAAGATACTTCCCGCCTCACTCAAGGAGGCTGGTCTCGCTCTGGGTGGAAACCGTGCCCGGGTGATGCTGAGAGTGCAGCTCCCCGCAGCCTTCGGAGGCATCTTCACAGGTGTGTTGCTGGCCATCTCGCGAGTGATTGGCGAGACGGCTCCGCTGATGTTCACAGCCCTCGGATGCTCGTTCATCCGGTGGTCGGTCGACAAACCCATCTCGGCCGTGCCTCTGCTCATCTGGGAGTTCTTCAACGACCCCAACCTGCAGGAACTCATCTGGGGAGCCTCGCTCTTCCTCCTGCTGTTTGTCCTGACACTTAATTTATCATCAAAGTACCTTGCAAAGAAATGGAACCAATAATCCCCATACTCGAGTTCAAGAATACCTGCGTCTCCTACACCAAACAGACGATGGCGGTGAAGTACGTCTCGGCCACCATCGAACGCAACACCATCACCGCCATCATGGGGCCTTCGGGATGTGGCAAGAGCACCCTGCTCAGAGCTGCCAACCTGATGCACAACCTCTACCCCAACATCCGCGTCGATGGTGAGATACTGCTCAATGGCGAGAACATTCTGTCAATGGAGCCCATCGATGTGCGTCGTCGCATAGGCATGGTCTTCCAGCGTCCTGCCCCTTTCCCTACGATGAGCATTTACGACAATGTCCTTTCAGGCTATGCACTGAACGGCATCCGACTGGCGAAAGCCGAACGCGATGCCACCGTAGAGCGCTGCTTGCGGAGTGTGGCCCTGTGGGACGAAGTGAAGGATGTGCTCAACAAGAAGGGCACCTTCCTCTCCGGTGGTCAGCAGCAACGCCTCTGCATTGCCCGCGCCCTGGCCATGAAGCCCGATGTGTTGCTGATGGACGAGCCCACCTCTGCCCTCGACCCCATTGCCACCGCCCACATCGAGGAGCTGATGCAGGAATTGCAACGGGAGGTCACCATCCTCATCGTCACCCACAACATGGGACAGGCCATGCGCATCTCCTCCCGCTCCATGTTCATGTACCTGGGCGAACTGGTGGAGTACGGCGATACGGAGACCATGTTCTCCAACCCCACCGACGAGCGCACCCGTGCCTATCTGACGGGCAAGATGGGATGATTGAGGGCCATCCCTCGCACCTATACGTTTATGCCATATTCGTGCTTGATTTCGTCCATCACGAAGGTACTTTCCAGCGAGCCGAGATTCTCGATGGTACCCAATACGTTGAGTACAAACTCCTGATAATATTTCATATTGGGAGCATGTATCTTCAATAGATAGTCGAAACTTCCCGAGATATTGTAGCACTCCGTCACCTCGGGAATGCCCCGGATGATTTCCGCGAAGCTCTGTGCTATCTCACGGCTCAGCCTGCTCATCTTCACATTGCAGAAGACGATGAAGCCCTGATTGAGTTTCTCTGCATCGAGTACGGCTATGTATTTCTTGATATAACCATTGCTCTCCAACCGTTTCAAGCGCTCAAATACGGGTGTAGAAGAGAGGCTCACCCGCGAAGCCAGTTCCTTGGTGGTGAGTCGGGCATTCTCCTGCAGGGTGCGGAGGATCTGCAAGTCAACTTTATCCAATGTTTCCATAAAGAATAATTTTCTGCCAAAACGTCCAATTTGCTCGTTAATTCTGGTATTTTTTCTGTTTTCAGGTGCAAATTTAGTGATTTTTTCCAAAAATCACCAATATCTTGTATGAAAATCCTATAAAATGTAACTTTGCACCGACAAAAAGAACAAAATGTATCACCTAAAAAGAGAATCAATTATGGAAAGAACAAAACTTCACTTCGAGACATTGCAATTACACGTAGGACAAGAACAACCCGACCCCGCTACCGATGCACGCGCGGTACCCATTTATCAGACAACCTCGTATGTCTTCCGCAACTCGCAACATGCGGCCGACCGCTTCGGCCTCCGCGATGCGGGAAACATCTATGGCCGGTTGACCAACTCCACACAAGGAGTCTTTGAAGAGCGTGTGGCAGCACTGGAAGGTGGTGTGGCTGGATTGGCAGTGGCATCAGGCGCGGCAGCCATTACGTATGCCCTACAGAACATCCTTCAGGCGGGCGACCATGTGGTAGCAGCCGACAATCTGTATGGCGGTTCATACAACCTCATCACCCATACCCTTGCCACACAGGGCATCACCCACACCATCGTCCGGGTGAACGACCCCGTTGCACTGGAAGCATCCATCCGTCCCAATACAAAAGCGGTGTTCGTGGAGACTTTCGGCAATCCGAATTCCGACGTATTGAATCTCGATGGTGTATCTGAGATAGCCCACCGCCATGGTGTCCCTGTGATTGTGGACAACACGTTTGCCACCCCCTTCCTATTCCGTCCATTGGAGCATGGGGCAGACGTCGTGGTACACTCTGCCACCAAGTTCATCGGCGGACATGGTACGTCGTTAGGTGGTGTGATTGTAGATGGCGGCCGTTTCGACTGGAAAGCCTACCCCGACAAGTTCTCCACCTTAGCAAAGCCCGAACCTAGCTATCACGGAGCCATCTTTGCCGATGTGGCCGGGGCTGCCGCCTTCGTCACCCGCATCCGTGCGGTTATCCTTCGCGACACAGGTGCTACACTTTCGCCATTCAACGCATTCATCCTGTTGCAGGGGTTGGAGACCCTTTCGCTACGTGTTGAGCGCCATGTGGTAAATGCGCTGAAGGTGGTGGACTTCCTGAATCATCATCCGAAGGTCGTGAAGGTCAATCACCCCTCTTTGCCTACTCATCCCGACCACGCATTGTATAACAAGTATTTTCCCAATGGTGCAGCCAGCATCTTCACCTTTGAGATAAAGGGAGGACAGGAAGAGGCATGGAAGTTTATCGATTCACTCCACATTTTCTCCCTGCTGGCCAACGTGGCCGATGTGAAGAGTCTGGTCATCCATCCCTACACCACGACCCATTCACAGCTATCGCCCGAGGAATTGGCATCCCAGCACATTACCCCCTCTACCATCCGTTTGTCCGTAGGAACAGAACATATCGATGACTTGTTGGCAGACATCAGCCAGGCATTAGAAAAAATCCAATAAGTAAAGAACAAAAAGATTGTTTCCAAGATAAACATTGGGATACCACATTCTAGAGGAACTGATAGCTCAACGGCAGAATCCTTTACTGCTGCCAATGGGCTATCAATCCTCTTAATTCCAAATTATAAAAACGATAGCACTATCGAAACATCCATTAGCCAAACCGCCATCATGTTCTTCAAAAGTGTTACCTTTGCCACAAATTTATAAAACAAATATAAAGACTATGACCTTTTCAACGATTGTTTGGGGCGGTATTATTATTATAATAATAGCAGCCTTCATATTTAGGGCGATAGAAAAATATCACCTTTCAAAGGACTTCCAGAAAAAATATATCCACTTGATAGAAATGGATAAGGAAGAAGATTTGTCTTATCATCCAAAACATCAACGTATAAAGACAAAGTACGCTTCCGTAAGGAAATAGATATAATTAGTCATATGGAACTCAAACAATTAAACAGTTTTATAAAGGTAGCAGAGCTATTGAATTTCTCTGCAGCAGCCAAAGCACTGTATATCACCCAAAGTACGTTGTCACAGCAAATCCAACAATTGGAACAGGAACTAGATGTCCAACTGTTCCAACGGAATAGTCATTCTGTAAGTTTGACCGAATCGGGAGAAGAATTGCTTCCTTTAGCACTTCAAGCCCTCCATTGTGCCAACACTTGCAAATCACGCATGAATGATCTGAAAGCACTGTTGACAGGTACTTTGAATATAGGTGCAACGCATACATTCAGTCCCATCCTGACCGATACGTTGTTGAACTTCATGAAACTGTACCCTAAGGTAAAACTCAACATTCATTACAAATCTATGGAAGAATTGATGAATCTGTTGGAGAAGAATAAGGTGGATCTCGTATTAGCATTCAAACCTAGTCAGGAATATAGAGGAGTAGAATCACATCTTCTCTTTCATAACCATCTGGCTGCAATTGTCAACAATCATCATCCGCTAGCTTCCAAAAGCACAGTAACCCTAACAGAACTTGAGAAATATGACATAGCCTTGCCTGCCAAAGGAATGCAAGCACGAAATACTCTCGAACAACTCATTGCTCATTATGACCCTCCATTTCGTGTTCGTTTGGAACTCAACGAAGTGCATATTTTATTAAAGCTTATCAAACAAAGTAACTTGGTTACAATCCTTTCCGAAGCGACTATACATGACGAACAAGGAATCAAAGCTATTCCAATAGAAATTCCAGGAAGTGACATGGAAGGATGTGTACATTTACTGAAGAACAATTATCATAAGCGCTCAGCCTTAGAATTTATCCGGTTGTTAAGCGATTCGAATGCCATCCGTAATCGAATCCGTGACTGGTTGATATGACATTTACAGCAATCGTACTATAATCTTTTCATTGGCAACATTGTCAATTGTTTCCTAAAGATTTGGCGAAATGAAAGGATAATCTTAGAGTGCGAGAGACCTATAGGCTTCAGTTTCTCGTGAATGATAGTAAGCAAATGGTCGTTATTACGAGCATAGACTTTGATGAGGAAATCAAAGGCTTCGTTGGTACAATGGCATTCTACCACTTCGGGTATCTGATTCAAAGTCTCTACAGCTTTATCAAACGAAACATTTTCTTTAAGATATAATCCAATATAGGCACATGTTTCGTAGCCTATCTTTGTTGGGTCTATCTTATATTCAGTACCTTGCAGTACTCCCATTGCGTTGAGTCGTGCCACGCGCTGATGAATGGCTGTGCCTGATACTCCGCAAGCTCGAGCTACTTCAAGGAATGGGATACGAGCATTTTCTGACAACATCCGAAGGATGATTTCATCC
>JAFXDL010000069.1 GCA_017516265.1 Bacteroidaceae bacterium | reverse complement strand
TGACAGGCATGTATTCTAACCAACTGAACTAACGCACCTCAAATAATAATGATTATGAAGAGGCGGTGCGTACGGGACTCGAACCCGTGACCCCATGCGTGACAGGCATGTATTCTAACCAACTGAACTAACGCACCAGTTTATCTCTTTTCAAAAGAATCACCCTTTAGGATGATTGCTATCTCTCTCGATTGCGGGTGCAAAGGTACTGCTTTTTTTGAAAGTGGCAAACTTTTTGGAGGCTTTTTTGCGATAAAATTAAAACTTATTTTAAACGTACTTGATTATCAGTGCTTTATTTTTAAGCGAAAAATAGAGTATTCTTATAATAGAACCCATATTTGCGAATAAGGCCGATAGTGAAGAGGGGAGCAAAGGTGAGATGCTATCGTTATATAATGAAGAAAAAGAGTAATCTTTATCCCAATTGACTGATAATATCAGATATTTTATCTAAATTTGTGGCATAAAATAAGAAAACCGTGTGTCTATGGATATCGTTTGTTGTACCGATCGTGCATACTTGAAATATTGCATAACGATGCTTTTTTCTCTTTTGGACAATAACAAGGGAGAGGATATGTGCATTCACCTGTTGGCTAATGGGCTAGGGGAGGATGATGTGGATAAGGTGCGTCGTGTTGTATTGGGGGGTGATGCCCGACTGGAGGCCTATCAGGTGGATGCTTCGTTGTTGGAGTCACTTCCGCGTGGTCAGTATGACTACATTACCCCCACGACCTATGCACGGCTTTTTCTTGCTGAAATTTTACCCGTACATGTGGGGCGAGTCATCTATTTGGATTGCGACCTGTTGGTCATGGATTCCTTGTTGCCTCTTTGGGAATATCCGTTGCAGGAGGGTGTTGAGGTGGCTGCGGTGGAAGACAGTTGTAGTGCCAATCCTTTTTATTACGAACGGCTTCGCCTATCGGCCGGACATCGTTACTTCAATGCGGGTGTCCTGCTCATTGATTTGAATGCATGGCGTGAGAGGGGCTTTGTTGGATTGGCTATGGAGTTGCTCGGAAAGGGAGAACTGCGTCTGGATTATGCCGATCAGGATGTGCTGAATGTCTTGTGTGAAGGGCGGACACAATATTTGCCTTTCCGATACAATCTGCAGGAGGCTATGCTTCGTCGTTATGTGCCTGAAATCAGCGAACGTGCCAGGCAGGAGATTGTAGCTTCTTTGGATTGTCCGGCCATCATACACTTTACCTATATATTGAAGCCTTGGTGTTATACCTCGTTTCATCCCTATAAGGAGCATTTCTATTATTATTTCGACCAGACCGAATGGTGTGGCGAGCGGCCTTCTCCTTCGTGGAAGGAGCGTGTGCGGAGATGGATGTGGGGATGTGCGGCATTCTTCCACTTGGTGAACAGGTATCATCCCCTGCCTGAACGGATGCGTCATTTACCCTCTCCAAAGCCGAGGTAATGCACAGCAGAGGTGCAGATAGAGGTATCGTCCGATGGCGATGAAGGGGCCATTGTGCTTCATGTCGAAGTGGAAGGCATCGGTGGGATGGTAGTAGGAGGTTGGTGCATAGAGGTTTCTGAATCGTTTGGCCAGTGGTGCTTGGGTGTCGAAGCATAGAGGGTGTTTGTGGTCTATGTCGCATCGGCCGATGAAGTCTTCACTGCTATACACTTCTATTCCTTTTTTTGCCGCACTCAAGGCATAGTCGTAATCTCCAAAGGCATGACGGTAGTAGGCATCGTTCATCCCTACCTTATTATATATATAGCGAGGGATGAGTACGGCATTGCCGTGCATCAGTCGTAGTTTTTGCATGCGTCCCGAGCAGGAGACCCATTCTTTCCGTGTGCGTCCGCAATAGGTGGTGGTGTAGGGAGGCGTTTGTGAAGAGACAAAGCCTGAGATTATGGCCTGATGGTTCTCCTTCTCTGAGCAGGCAAGCAGGTGGCTGATGGCGGTGTCGAGTAGCATGGTGTCATCGTTGAGCCATAGGTAGAAGTCAAAGTCCCTGTCATGTCGGGCGGCCTTCCATGCTTCGTGCATTCCTCTATTCCAATACAGTTCTCCGTTTCCGTTGATGATGGTGGCGTCGGGGATGAGTTCTTGTATGGCCTCCCTCGTATGGTCGGTGCATCCGTCATCGGTCAGATATAGGTGCCAGCGGATGGAGTCGTCCAATGCTTGTGCTTTCACGTGTTGCAGGCATCGGATGGTCTTCTCGCGCCGGTTATGTACGGTCATCAGGATTGCTATATGAATCATAAGGCTCTGCTTTATGGTGGGTGTTTTCTCTCTCTCTTATTTTTTCGGAGTATGTGTCCAGAAGTCAATGTATTGTGCGGCCACCTTCCGATGGTTGTGATGGCGCTCTACATACAGGCGGCTTTCGGCCGACAATTGCTTCAGTCGTTCGGGGCGGAGCACCAGTTCCTCCAATTTGCAGAATACATCCTCTTCATCAGGAAGCACATTGATGATGGGGCGCAGTTCCTTTTCGTCCAATATCTCATAATTCTCAGGTTCTCCACCTCCCACAAGTATCAGCCCTTTTGCCATGGCCAATAGGGCATTCATGGCGGGTGTGTAGGAGTAGAGTTGGTCAAGGATGACATCCGAAGTGTCCATCAGATGCTGGTATTCCTCGTAAGGCACCGATTCGGCCTTGATGATTTCGCACTGGGTAGGATATTTGTCGTGAAGGCGTTGGAGTGCACGTAGCATGATGTCTGTGCCTTTGTATTCGTTTCGTGCCCGTTGGATGCCGATGAAGAATCGTACAGGTGCCGTAGGAGAGGTTCGTGGCGTGTGGCAAAAACGGTTCTTTTCCGTATCTATCGGAAAGGGGATGAAGGTGGTCTTGTGTGGGAAATGCCGATGGTAACAGGCGTAGTATTCATACAATCCTGTGGGGATACCGTCGCAATCGGTCGCGATGTATCGGTTGAGTTTTCCTTTCTCGCCGTGAATCCAGTCGGCTATTTCGTGGCGGATGCTTTCGCTATCGCGTAGAGTTGTGCCGAAGTTGAAGTCGGAGTAGCGGAAAGTCTGTGTGGTCGTACAGGTGTACACCCAGTAGTGGTCCATACCATATCCGCCAAGGAACACCTTGCCGTTGTGTCGGCGCAGGTAGTCATAGATGCGGTAGGTGCGTTCGGCCTTCAACTCCAGGAAACAAGGGTTGATGAGTTGTACCACATCGTATCCGCGCAATCGTGGCAAGGTGCACAAGAGGCGGGCATAGTAGCTGATACCGTCCCATTTGCCTGTAGTCTTTCGCACCAGTGAGATGTCGCGCGGATAGTTTTTCCACCCGTCTCCATCGGAGACTACACACACCTGATGCCCCAGGGCACGCAGCCCTTCGGCCAGTGTCCAGTGCACGTTGCTGTATTCTCCCAGTAGTAATATTTTCATCTTTTGTTCACAAAACTTCTACAAAGATAGGGGATTTTTGTGAATAAAGTACTATCTTTGCCCAATATTGTTTCATCAAGGTGTCATTGTTGGCCTTTTTGATAAGTTATTGAATCCACATATCGTATGCAGAATAGCGCAGACAAAAGAGAGAAAACGGCTTATGACCACATCGTCAAATATACAGGTTTGTTCGGTGGCATACAGGGCATAAGCCTGTTGGCGGCTATTGTACGAAATAAGGTGGTGGCCGAATTGTTGGGCCCTATCGGTATGGGAATCATATCGTTGTATAATCACACAGGCTCCTTGTTGAACAATGCTACCAATTTCGGTATCTCCTTCAGTGCAGTGCGCCATATAGCGGAATTGTACGAAAGTGGTGACGAAGAGCAATTGCATAAGTTTATCCAGACGGTACGTCTTTGGAGTCTGGCCACTGCCTTGTTGGGTGTTCTTGTCTGTTGCCTGTTTTCTCCCCTTCTGAGTGTCTATTTTGAAGGGAAGTTGGATTGGCTTTCCTTTGTCTGCTTCTCTCCTGTTGTAGGTATGATGGCCATCACTGGAGGTGAATTGGCAATCTTGAAGGGCACACGTCGGTTGCGTCGGGTGGCCATACAGTCTTTGGTCAACTCTGTCTGTTCGTTGTTTGTTTCCATCCCCTTGTATTATTTGTGGGGCGAGGCGGCTATTGTCTGGTCATTGATATTGGTGGCTTTATCGACAATGCTGACCACCGTCTATTTCTCTGTTAAGTGCTATCCGATTTCTCTCAGGTTTGACATAAAGAACTCCTATGCAGGAGGAAAAAAGATGGTGAGTTTGGGCACAGCCTTTATCCTTGCTGGTATCTTGGGTGCAGGGGTTGAATTTCTGGTGCGTGCCTATATGATGCGGACAGGTTCGGAGGCGGATGTGGGCATGTACAATGCCGGATACCTGTTGACGGTGACGTATGCTTCCATGGTGTTTACGGCTATGGAGACCGATTTCTATCCCCGTCTGTCGGCCGTCAACCAGGATGTGGCGCTCTCCAATGCGGTAGTCAATCGTCAGATAGAGGCCTCTGTCCTGCTGGTTGCTCCCATGTTGGTGGCCATGCTGGTGGCTTTGCCCATCCTGTTGCCTCTGTTTTATAATGATGAATTTCTGCCCGTGATAGCCATGGCTCAGTGTTCGATATTCAGTATGTATATGCGTGCCGTAGCCTTACCCATTTCCTATTTGTCATTGGCCAAGGGACGTTCGTGGGTTTATCTGTTCACCGAGGCGGTGTATGATGTGGTGGCCGTCCTGATGATTGTGGGCGGTTATGCTTGGGGAGGTCTTCAGGGAGCAGGTATTGCACTTTCGTTAGCCGCGGCATTTGATTTGGCTTTAGTGTGGCTGACCACTCGCAAAGTCTATGGTTTCCGTCTTTGGGGCAAGTCGTTCGGAGTATTAGCTGTGCAATTGCCTTTCGGCCTGTTGACTTTCATTGTCACGATGACCACCGAAGGGCTTACCTATTGGTTGCTTGGGGGAGTATGTTTCCTTTGCTCGGCAACTGTTTCTATACGTAAGTTATTGAAGGAGACAACCTTGCTCCAAACCCTTTGGGGAAAGGTTGTGAAACGTTTTAGTGGGGGTGCATGAAAGTTTCAGTTCTTGTAGCGGTATATAATGCCGAGAAGTATCTGCCGGCCTGTCTGGATTCATTAGTCGGCCAGACGCATCGGGATATTCAGATTATCTGTATTGATGATGCCTCTACGGATGCTTCGTGGCAGATATTGGAGGAATATGCGGCTAAGGATAGTCGCATCGTCCTTTTACGACAAGCAGAAAACCGAGGTATTGCCGACACTCGTAATCGGGGATTGCAGGTTGCCGATGGGGATTATGTGACCATGCTCGATAGTGATGACTGGTTGGCCCCTAATGCTATAGAGCAAGCTTGCCATGTGGCCATGTCTGATGCGGAAATCGATTGTGTATTGTTGGACGTCTGTCATTATGACGACGATACGGGGGAAGAGTCCTATTATGACTACCGTACAGAGTCTGAAGTGTATTCGGGCGAAGAGGCTTTCCGTTTGAGTCTGGATTGGAGTATCCACGGATTGTATATGGTGCGACACCCCATTCATGTGCAATATCCGTATGACACGGCTTGCCGGTTTTATAGCGATGAGAACACGACCCGTTTGCATTACCTTCATTCTAGAAAAGTTGTTCGTTGCAAAGGGGTATATTATTATCGCCAACATGCAGCTTCGGTGACACATGCCGTCACTCCTATGCGCTTTATGTCGTTGCCTGCTCATTATAGCATGAAGCAGACAATGCTTTCTGAAGGAGTGGGTGAGGAGCAGTTGGCCCTTTATGAAGAATACCGTTGGCGTAGCTTGGTGGGGCTTTATGTCTTTTTCCTGACACATCGTCAGGCATTTTCTTCCGACGAGCAGCGTTCGATAAAGGAGAAATTGCGCCATTATCATTCCACTATAGAGCCACATCGCTTGCCATCAAGCCTGAAGCGCAAGTTCGGATACGTTCCTTCTCCGTCATTCCCCCGCCTGTATGAATTGCAGATACGCTTGTATCTGTTTGTCAGACGCTTGTATTATCATCTGCGCGGAAAGTCTTCTCCCGAGGAATTGATGTGATTCATGCATCTTCCATAATCCTTTCTTCGTTTCATTAGCATGTATGCTTTAATGCGCTTGACACCTTGCTTGAGCGTCTGAAAGCCTTACTTTTATACCCGTCTCACCTCTGTAATACGAGTGCATCACTCCTGTGAGACGGTCTCAGAAACGAGGCTTTAATGGATAGAAACCTGTATCTTTGGTGGTATAAGTATGGTATGTAGAAGGTCGCTTCATCGTTGCTTCACGGGGTGCTCATGCTTATAGGCTTGAATCTCTTTAAAATCTGAGGCATAGGTGTGAGACAAGAGTAAACATTAAGTAAAAATCGTATAATTATACATTTTTGCTTATGTATTGTTAAAAAGATATGCTTTTGGATATGATATATTTAAAATGGTTTGACGGATTGCCATAAAAATTGTATTTTTGCAGCATAATTATGTAAAAATCACTATGGCATTTGGATGGATGGTGTGTCATGTCAGTGTACGCATCATTTGTTTTTTTTGTGACGTATGTGTGATAAAAAGGAGAAAAATATTAATTTCATTTCAAATACAAGAATTTATGAGAAAATTTACTCTGAGAGGTTCTGCGTTGATGCTGGCTCTGACCTTATGTGTCAGTGTATTTGCTGAGAATGCAGGGGTTGAAACAAAAGCCATATATTCGTATGGTGCCATGTTGGATGGTGGATTTAGTGTGACTCCAACAGGGGTTATACGTTCATTCTATGATGCCAATAATCGTCTTTCCCGAATATTGGAAGCTGATATCATGTTGGCCGATTCGGAGGGTACTCCTGAAGTGGAAGTACCTGGGCAAGTGATACCTAAGTTGTATTCGGTCTATGAATACGATGCAGAGGGTCGTCTGCAGAAGGTGCGTACACGCAAGTATGGTATTTATAGCGCTTTTGACAGGGCATGGACAGATTTTGTGGATGCTGAAGTGTATGAATACAATGACAATGGCAAATTGGTGAAGAAGACCGATGCTGCCTATGTGACCATTTATACGTGGGAAGGTGAGAATCTGGTGGATGAGACCGCGTATTATGTCAAGGACAGCACTTGGAGTAACACAATCAGATATACCGCTTTCGTTGAAGGTGAGGTGAACAAGCCGTTATCGGCTCTTTATTCCGATAAATGGAGTGCCTCCAATAACCGCATTTATGAATATGCATACGATGAGGCTGGTAATAAGGTGATGCTCAATGAATACAAGGTAATCAATGCTGAAACCGAAGAAAAAGGCATATTGGTGAAGGGTGACAAAGGTGACCTTTATCAGCAACAGACATGGGCTTATACCGACGGTGTGTTGGCTGAAGAGGTGAAAGGTTATTGGAATAGTGGAAAAGAAGTGGTTGATCCTTCGACAAAGATTACATATACTGTTGAAGGCGACACTACGACGATTGAAACATTCCAGTATTTCAACGGACAATGGGGACGTTATGGCGGTCCGAAAAAGAAGGTGAGCGGAGTGCTGGATGCTTCGATGATTCCGACAGATGTTGCCGTATCTCCGGTTCAAGGCGGGGTGAATACGTTTGAGATTACTGCCAAAATTCCAGGAAATGCCCCTTTGGACGGATGGAATGTCTATCGCAACGGTATGTTGTTGGGTGAAGCAGAATGTGTTGATGGTGTGTTGAGCTTTCAGGATTCTTTAGTGGCTAATGGAACATGGGATTATTTTGTGCAGCGGGCAGATGACAATATCAGCGGAGTGGTGACTAAGGTGGTGAATACCAAGCTGGCTCCAGTCCAAGGTGTATGCATGTTGAAGAATTCATTGTCTGATGTGGGTGATTATGAAATGATATTCTCTTGGGTAACCCCCAATACCACACTGGATATTTTGGGATACAATGTTTATTTGGATATACCTTCGTATGAAACCAATCCTGCTCCCGAGAATGGCAAGGTGTTGATTCCTGATGCACTGAAGCGTGACACACTTGTTTGGCCGGCGGGTGAAACCAAGAAGGAACATAATATCTATGTCGAAGTTGTGTATCCCATTGGTAAGGTGCGCAGTCAGGCCATTCCTGTCAGATTGCAGGAGCAGGAACAACAGTTGTACACAAAAGCTGTGATGACTATGGGCGATGCTATGGGGCAAGCGAGTGATGACAATTTTACCAAGGCCGAAGTTTATTACTACGGTGACGCTAACAGGCTGGTACGTAAGATGATTTATGGAAAACTGTTGGGGGACGATGAGTCCGATCCTGACCAATTCTATAAAGGAGGTGATTGGATTCCTATGACCTATACGGCATATGACTATAATGAGAAGGGTCAATTGGTTCATACCCGCGAGCGCCAGTATGGTGTGTTCAGCGGTTACAACAAGGCCTGGAACGAATTTGTAGAAACCGGTTCTTTCGGATACGATGAAAGCGGACGTTTGGCAGAAGATACGGTGACTAACCGCGTATATCATTATAAGTATGACGGTGACAACATCATACAAGAGACCTATGCAAACAGTCGCGACATCATTATCCATCAGAAATACTACAGTCAGTTCGTTCCCGGGCTGGTGAACTGTCCGCAGTATGCTTTCTGTAACAGTCCGGGTGGAGTGACAACCAGCAGTAACCGCATCTATGAATATACATATGATGGCAAAGGTAATATGTTGACTTGTCGTGCTTACAAGTATCTGGCTGGTTCTGAAGTGAAAAATGATGACGGACATGTTGTGAGTGCAGAGAAAGGCACTCCTGACTATGAAGAAATATGGACATACGACAACGGTATTCTTGTAAAATATGAGAAAAACGTATGGAAAACTGCAAAGAATGCATACGAGGGTAAAACCCGTATTGAATATGAGTTGACGTCAATGGGTACGAAAGCTGTAACCTGGAGCTATTCCGTCGGCATTTGGGCCAAGGGTGGTACTCCGCAAGTAACATGGGATGTACCGTTTGATGGTGTGGCAGCTTCGGAACTGGCGATTGAAGAGGTTGCAGGTGAAGTGAATACAGTCAAACTCACGGCAAAGAAACCTGCTGATGCATTGGCTACCACTGTATGGAATGTCTTCCGCAACGGATGCAAGATTGGTCAAGCCACATCTAAAGGCCGCCATAATTTGGAATTCATTGATAAAGAGGTTCCTAATGGTACTTGGGATTATTTCATCCAAGCTGCGGACTCTCATGGTCCTGTAGGAGTGAATGTGTCGAATGTGGTAGAAAAGAAGATTTATACCGAACTGCCTCCTGTAACAGACATTCGGGTAATCAGCAACGGGTATAACGCCGTGAAGGATTACGAACTCGTTTTGGAGTGGGATGCCCCCAAGACAGACTTGCCAGTCAAAGGATACAACATGTTTGTGGATGTGAAAGAAATAACCAAGAATCCCTCTCCAGTCAATGGATTTCATCCCTTCAATGAAACTACTTATACCTACACTGCCGCCAATGATGTGAATCCAGACAAGACATTCATTGTAGAAGCGGTATATAATATAGGTAAGGTGAAGAGCGAGGCTTTGGCTGTCAGATTGCAGGGTGAAAGCGGAATTGAAGATGTAACAGTTGACAACAATCTTGTATTGGCAGGACGTACATTGCTGATAACCGGAGAATATGTCTCTTTGGAAATCTATTCGGCAAGCGGTGCGCTGGTTGGCAATTATCGTGGTGTTTCTCAAATAGACCTTTCTGCTCAAGCAAGCGGTGTATATATGATTCGTTTGAACACTGCTGCTGGTGTGCTCACAGGTAAATTTGCTGTCAAATAACAAGGAATAATAATGAAACGGAGAAAACTTTTTCTTTCAAGTGCTCTTGTGTTCATGCTGGGCGGAACTGGCATGGCACAGGAGGTTTGCTTGGATGTGGATTTCACTGAGGGGATGCCCGATGACTTCATCCTTGAGTGTTATGACCAGATGCCTGTGAAAAGTCAAGATTTCAAGAATCTCTATCCCGAGATGACATGGTTCACACGTGGGCAGGTAAACAGTGCGGACATGTCGGCAGCCATGAGTACTTCGCACCGCACAGTGGATATGGCAACGGACAATTGGATGATTACCCCTCAGTTGCATTTGCCCGCTGAGAATGTATGGCTCAAGTGGACAGCACGTGCTATTCATTACCACTTGCGCGACGGATACAAGGTGATGATTTCTGTCAAAGGTACCGATTATGATGATTTTACCGAACTCTTCTCGGTGCCAGCTGAAGAATACCTGTGGACAAAGCGCATCGTCTCTCTGAACGAGTATGCCGGGAAGGATGTCTATATTGCCTTTGTGCATGACAGTCACAACAAATTTCTGTTGGCCATCGACGAGATCTTTGTGGGACAACCGGCTGAGGCCGATTTCATTGTGGAAGACAATACCCGACGTTTTGCCGGTAATGTGGCAACGGTTCCCGTAACTGGAAAGGTGATGAACTGCGGCATTGAGCTAGGCAGTTATGCTTTCAAATGCGTGGTCAATGGTACCGATGTGATGGAAAGTCCAGCCTTTGCCATTACTTGGAAGACGGGCGAACAGTATCCGTTTGAATTCGATGTACCGGTACAGGTGGGCAAGGCCACACACTACAAAGTGATGATTGGCGAGCACACGTTGGTGGAGGACAGCATTATCTGCTCCTATTATTCCCGCAAGATTCTTTTGGAAAAAGGTACAGGTACGTGGTGTACCAATTGTCCCGAAGTCATCTCTTACATCCAAGAACTGGAAGAACGTTATGGAGAGAATCTCGTTTGTGTCGAAGCACATTGGGGACCCGAGAATTACGGAAAAGACCCTTTCCACTACGGTTCATACACCGGAATGGAAGGAATGAAAATCAATAATTATCCTACGATTCATTTCAATCGTGACAGGGACAATGCCGTAAACGGTGCTTCGGTTGCCAACCGGAAAGTATTGGGTAAAATCATCAACAAACCTACGATTGCGAAGGTGGATTTGTCTTCTGACTATCCTGCCGGAGACTCGGTGAAGGTATCTGCAAAAGTTACTTTTGCTACCGATACGGACAATTCAACAGGGAAGTTCCGCGTTGGATATGTGTTGATAGAGAAGGAAATACAGACAAAGTTGGCCTCCCAAATCAATGGCGGTGCTTCCATTGTCAACTATCATGGCGAATATTACTACATGAAGAGTCCTGTAGCTACAGACCTGATGTGGTACACCAATGTGGTGCGTGGTGACAAGAATGCCTTTATGGGTATCAAAGGATGCTTGCCTGCACAGATTGAGGCGGAAAAGGAATATACGGTAGAAACTAACATCCATATACCCAATACGGTTTATGACAATGCCAATCTGGCTGTGGTTGCTATCGTGATGAATTTCTATACGGACGAAGTGTTGAACGTTGCCGAAGTGAGGATTCCTGAAAACCCACAAAGTGTACGTCCGATAGTGGCAGACAATGGGAACGGTGAGGTGCGTGTGACTGTGGACGAAAGCGGCTCTCTGTGGGTTGCTTGCCCCGAACAGGCATCTTTCTGTATTGACATGATTGCTACGGATGGTCGTCAGGTTGCCACATGGACAGGCGAGGGGAGTGCGTCATGGAATGTGTCGGAGTTTGCAAACCGTGGACTCTACCTGCTGCGCATCAGTCAGAATGGTCGTGTGTGGACAAAGAAAATAGTGTTTTGAGAAAATAATAATAAAATAGTAATAAAGTAAAGATGAAAAAACTGAATTTATTTCTGGCTACCTCGTTCCTTACGTTGGGAACCGTAGCACAGGAAAACAATGTGCAGGTGCTTGTTGGCCCTGATGTGCTGGTGGAGTATCAAATTGTAAACATGTCTGCCAACGGATGTTGGGCATGTGGCAATGTGAATGATGGTGACGGCCGTGGTTTTATCTGGGATTTGGTGAACGATGAAATCACTCAAGTGGCACCTATCGGTCAGTCGGCTCCTGTGTTGGACATTGCCAATGACGGTACTATGGTCGGACTTTTCACAACCAATGAAGCTACAGAGAATGGAGCATCTTTAGAGGTTGGCGGTTATTTCAAAAATGGGAAGTGGCATTATTTGCCAGGTTGCGGAATAGCCAACGGTATTAGTGACAATGGGCAGTATGTCTCGGGTATTGCTGTCACAAATGGTTATCAGGCTGCAACATGGTCACTTGATGGAACTATGACAGTGTGGAGTGAAAATCATGTGGGTAGTGGTTATGATGTGAACAATGATGGAACAATGGCTTGTGGATTTGCCTACCATCCTCTGAAAAATAACCGTACTCCTGCCATGTGGGTGGTGAATGAGGATGGAACACGCGATTCCATTTTGTTGGACTATACCAATATCGGTCCTTTTGCTGTGGCATGGAATTTTTCACCTGATGGAACAAAAGTTTCTGCTGATAAAGTGATTTATGACATACCGACCAAAACCGCGAAAAGAATAGACCTTACAGGTGTTTATGATGTGAGTACAGGTGAAAAGAAATCATTTTTGTACGGATATGAGTTCTTCCGTGTGACAAACAAGGGAAATGTGGTAGGTCATTACACCACAGGTATGAATGACTATCAACATGCGGCCTATGTAGTGGATGGCAAGATTTATGACCTGCAAGAGTATCTGGAGGTTAAGCATAACATCACTCTTGACGATTGGGTATTGCTGGAATGTACTGGTATTTCTGAGGATGAAACAATGTTTGCAGTCAATGCATACAGTAAAGCCAATATTCCTCATCCGTTGGTTATCAATATTAACCCCAATCTGGTCAATCCTGCTCCTACATCGTTGAAGGTTGCTCATCTGGAAGATACTGATGTGTGCCGTTTGACATGGAAAGCTCCGCTTGCCAATGTGAAAGGAGTGAAGGCTTATAACCTGTGGCGCAATGGTGAAAAGATTGCAGAATTGAATGCTACAGATTTCATATATTATGACCGCGCTTTGGCTAATGGAAACTATGAATATGCGGTGACTGCGGTGTATGCAGACTGCGAGTCAGAGAAATGTAATTCTGTCGTTGTGGATGTGACGGACTTTGCAGCTCGTGTTCCACGCGCGTTGAATGCTGTACAGACAGGTGTACGTGATGTCCGTCTTTTCTGGAATGCTCCTTTGGCCAATCGTCCAGCATTGAAATATAGTTTTGCTGATGTTGAAGTGGCATCTTTCGGTGGAGGTGAATATAGCTTTGAGCAGGCAGTTCGTTTTGAAGCCGCTGATTTGGCTGTATATGGCAAGCAGATTACTGATGTAAGTTTCTATCCGATGAGCAAACAAAATACTTGGACTGTGAACTTCTATACAGCCAAAGATACAGTTCTTTTTGAATCACAGAAGTTGGATGACAGTAATCTGGTGTATGGCGTGGAGAACACTGTACGCTTGACCAAACCTGTGACTGTTCCTGAAGGTGAAGACATCTATGTGGGAATCTTTGTGGATGTGACCGGATATGGTGGCTATTCTATCTTAGGGGCTGTTTTCAATTCATGTCGTGCTGGATATACTGATTTGCTTCGTCGTCAGGGGGAAGAGACATTTATGTCGCTTTACGAAAATGCTATGAGTGACCCGGATGGCGCTTATGAATATCCTATCACCTTCCCTATAGGTATCTGTATGGGTGATGAAAATGAATTGGTTGGCAATGAAGTAACTTCTTATAAGGTGTATGTTGACAATGTGGAAGTTGGTGCTACTGATACTCGTAAATTCCGTCAGGAGAATGTGACAGATGGTAATCACGTGTTCAGCGTGGCTGCAGTGTATACCAATGGTGTTGTAACAGAACCAGTGAATGTTGATTTGAATGTTGTTGAGAATACAGCAGCTTACAGAAAAATATCCAATGTGAAACTGACCAGTACGGATGGCAAAACCATGCATGCCGCATGGGAAGCTCCGTTTGATGATGATGAAACATTGATTGGCTATTCCAGTGATACAAATGCCGGTGGTTTGGCTCCTTCGGAAGAAAGCGGATACAGTGCTCAGTATGCTGCAGCGTATGATAAGGACAACTTCAAGATTTACGATGGCTATCAGATTACACACGTACGTTTCTTCCCGACTTCGGATGCTTACTTCACCATTATGTTGCGTGTTGACGGTAAAACCGTGGTAGAGAAGTATTTGGAAGAGGATGATTACACTAAGGGGCTGTGGAATACCATTGAGTTGGATGAACCTGTCACAGTGAATGCTTCTTCGGAATATTTGCTTGTACTTGATTGTTATGATGTGATTCCGGGTGAGGCTCCCATCGGTATGGACAACCTGCCTCCTTTTGAAAATGAGTCAGACCTTTTCTCGGATGATAATGGTAAGACATTCACCTCTGTTTCTGCTATGCAGAATGCTACTCGTGAGGGTAACTGGATGATTGGATTGGTGATTCGTTCTGAGGATAGCAAACCTCTCCCGATAAAGGGGTACGATGTGTATGTTAATCGTAAGAAGTTGAACGAGAACCCCATTACTGAGACTACTTTCAGCTATGAGCAGGACAGTAATCATCAGATGCGTGTTGATGTCATCTATGAAGGTGTGGAGAAACCTGTACAAGGTACGATGCAGTTTGTCAATATGGCTGATGGTATTGATGGTGTAGAGGACCAGATGATTGCTGTTGATGTTACCGCTACAGCCATTACCGTTGTAGGCGGACAGGTGGCAAATGCCGCTCTCTACAGTGTAGATGGTTCATTGGTGGCTCAGGCTACAGGTGCAACATTGGATATCGCTCAGCTCAATGCCGGAGTTTATGTGTTGACAGCTGTGGTTGATGGTCAGACATTGACACGGAAGATTCAAATCAGATAAGATACAATTGATGACCTCTTGCTGCAAGAACGGTATGGAAGTTTCTTGTGGCAAGAGGTTTATTTATAATAAGGAATAAAAATTAGCAATATGAACATGTGGAATAAAGGTTTGCTGTTGGGGGCCGCCCTGATGATGGGGTGTGTAACAATGGCGCAAACAATGGTTGGATATACCAATGGAACGATGGACCGCTATGAAACTTCTCGTTTTGGAAATACCGAGAAGCAGGGTATGGCGGTATATATTGATGCAGAAAAGGCCGCATTGCTGAAAGGAGCTACTGTAAAGAGTTTCTTGACCTATGTATCTACGACAAGAGTGACCAGTGGAACCCTTTTCATTCGGAAAGAATTGGGAGGTTCCTCTTTGTATGAACAAAGTTTTATTCCCAAAACAGCTTTGGCCCGTATGAGTGAGTATGCATTATCGGAAACGTATGTGCTTGATGGTGAACCTTTCTACTTTGGTTACGAAGTGGAGGTGTCAACCTCTTACAAGCCGTTGTCATTTGACCAAAGTGACAATACTGAGGCTGGTATTTCGTGGGCATACGAGAATGGTACATGGGTTGATGTGTCAAAGAAGGGATATGGTGTCCCCAACATCCAATTGTCGGTGGATGGAGTGTCTGCTTTCACTGATTTGAGCGTGCGTCCTATTCAGGCAGAAGGTTATCAGGTGGCCAGAGAGGCACAGGTCTTCAGTGGTCAGGTCTTCAACTTTGGTTCTACTCCCATCACTTCATTTGACATCACTTGTAAGTTGGGCAATGCAGAACCTGTGGTGCTGCCTGTCTCCGGCATATCTTTGGCCAATGGCAAATCATATGATTTCACTTTGCCGGAGTATCTGACAGATGAGTCCGGAGTATTGAAACTCGAAGTGTCAGTGACCAATGTCAATGGTGCTACAGATGCAGAGGCCAGTGACAATGTGGCTCAAAGCGAAGTCTTCTTCTATCCGGCTGGAGTTGAAAAGAAGATTCTGGTAGAAGTGTTCACTGGTCAGGCATGTGGTAACTGTCCTACAGGACATGCCAACTTGGCAAATGCTCTCAAAGGCATTGAGGACGAGTTCATCGAAGTGTGCCACCATGCAGGATATTATCCCGACATGTTTACTCTTGAGGAAAGTTATACATACACTTGGCTCTATGCAGATGCAGGAACCTACGCGCCTGCTGCCATGTTCAACCGTACGGCGATTCCCTCTATCAGCACTACTTCTCCTGTGTTTGCCAGTACAGATGGTTCATCAGTGAGAACTGCAGCGCAGGCTTTCCGTAACACACAGCCATACGTGGCACTGAAACTTGAAAACCAGATTGATACTGTTACCCGTAAAGGTGTTCTTGTAGTGGATGTCGAGACCTTTGTGGTTCCTTCAGATTCAATACATACACTGAATGTATGGTTGTTGCAGGATGGTTTGGTTGGTGTGCAGGCAAGTGGAGGTTCCAGCTATGTACACAATCATGTGTTCCGTGGTGCTTTGCTTGGCAATGCTTGGGGACAACAGATTACGTTGACGCAGGGCGAGACTGTGCGTCGTACCATTGAATATGAGATTCCTGCAACCATTGCAGCCAACTATGGTGATTATAAAGGAAGAGAAGAGGCAACTTTTGAGGCAGTCTTGGCCGATATGCAGATTGTGGCTTTTGTCAGCGACTTCAGCAGAACCAGTCCTACGGCTTGCAATGTGTATAATGCTGCCAAGATTCCTGTGCTTCCAGAGGAAGGTACTCATGGAATTGGGGTTGTTGGGGCTGAGCGTGCTCCGCTCTTTACTTATGATGGTCAGCATATGCGTATCGTGGGGCAGTTCCAGAAGGCGGACATCTATGCTGCATCAGGAGCATTGGCTGTAACATTGTCTGCCGGACAGGATGCTTTTGCTTTGCCTGCAGGACTTTACATTGTGCGTACAGTTTTGCCGTCGGGCAAAGTGGATGTGCAGAAATTATTGATTAAATAATGAAGATTCGGTAAGTCAATGAAACGATTCTTAATCAGTATAGCAACCTTGCTCGCCTTCACGTCTGTGTGGGGGCAGAGCAAGGTTTCGCCTTTTACGGCTCATTATATTCATGGACAGCAAGCTGTGACACGTTCGGCTGCTGTTGATGACGTTGTGAATGTTTATCTCCATACTGTCGGTATTCCTGACATGGAGGCATTGGAGAATCTGGGTGTCAAGGTCGGTCTTCAGGTAGAAGGGATAATGACTGCGCGCATCCCGGTGTCTGCTATCGGAACTTTGGCGCAGTTGGATTTCATCCGATACATTCAGATGGGTACTCCTGTGCGTGATATGATGGACAAGGCGCGGGCTGTCAGCTTGGTTGACCCTGTGTTGGCAGGCGAAGGATTGGATATGCCTTATACGGGTAAGGGGGGTGTTGTCGGCATCATTGATGGTGGTTTCGACTATACTCATCCTGCTTTCTATGATACAGAAGGGAATCTCCGTATCAAGCGTGTGTGGGAACAGGGTACTACTGAGGGAGAAGCACCTGTGGGTTTTGGGTACGGTGTGGAACTGACCACTGAAGAAGCTATACTTGCTGCAGGTGCCGATGTCAAAAACCAGTCTCATGGTACCCATGTGGCCGCTATGGCTGCAGGTGCTTTCCGTACCAAGGAGAATCCTTACTATGGAGTAGCTCCCGAGGCCGACATCGTATTGGTGAGTAAAGGTAATATCACGGCAAATTGTGCCAATATATCCGATGCCATAGCCTACATTTATAATTATGCAGATGCGGTAGGCAAGCCGTGTGTCATCAATATGAGTTTGGGATGGCATCAGGGACCGCATGACGGGACATCGGCCTTTGACCAGGTTGCTGACCAGTTGCAGGGACCGGGCCGGATACTTGTCGGTTCTATGGGAAACTATGGCAATGATGCCGTGCATGTGAGCAAGACTTTTACGGGAGCCGATGACACTCCTTTGAAGGCGATGGTCTCCTATAAGATTACTCCATCGAAGAGTAACGTCGGTGGTGAGATTGACATTTGGGCCGATGCCGGTATGGATTTGGACCTGAAGGTGGTGGTCACACGTACTTCGGATGGTTCAGAGATGTCGGCTTCTGAGGTGATGAGCCTTTCTGCGGCAGAAGGAAAGACCCAGGAGTTTAAACTCTCTGGCCGAATTTCGGGTAATGTGCTTATCACTACAGAGGTGAATCCGCTGAATGGCAAGCCTCATGCCTTCCTGACGTTGGGTGTGGAGAGCCGTGCCATGGGTATGACCGTCGGCATTGTCATTATGCCACGTTCTGCCGGTACTGTCCATGCCTGGACGGATGCTGTTTATACGACATTCGAGACTGAGGATGTGCCCGAGGGATGGATGCCCGGAGATAAGGAGCGTACCCTTTGTGAGATAGGTGGAACGGGTAAGAACATCATATCCGTGGGAGCTTATGTGTCCAGCGAAACTTATGTGGAGTTAGGGACTTCACAGACAAAGAGAACAGATGAGACATTGGGGGCATTGGCTACCTTCTCCAGTGTGGGACCTACGATTGACGGGCGTATGAAGCCCGATGTGGTGGCACCGGGTACGTTCATCGTTTCGGCTGTCAACTCTTATGACTCCTATAAGTCTTCTTATCCTACTGCTTCGGCTGTGGTGTGGAACGACCGTACTTATAATTACTCCTATATGCAGGGCACTTCCATGGCAGCACCCTTTGTCAGTGGTGTGTTGGCTACATGGTTGCAGGCTTGTCCGCAACTCGACTTTGAGGATGTCCGCAATGTCTTGCAGAAGACGGCCAAGAATGATGAGTTCACCACTTCGTCCACTTGTGGTCATGGCAAGATTGATGCTTATGCCGGATTGAAGGAGGTGTTGGCTTTGGTGGCGTCGGTAGAGGATGTGGTTGCTGACGAGGGAGCTTCCGTTACCCTCCGTCTGTCAGATGATGGTGTGACGCTCTGTTTTGCCCGTCCGTCAGGAAGTGTGGATATTCAGCTTTATGATGCTGTAGGTTCCTTGTTGGATACATACCGGGTTGAGGTTGCCGAGGCTGGTGAGACATTCTCGGTTCCTTTCTCCAAGAGAGCGCATGGGCTGTATCTGTTGCGTGTCGGTACCGAAGTGTATAAGATTGTCAGAAAGTAGGTATGGAAGATTGTCAGAAAGTAAGTATGGAAGAGTGGAAGAAGATAAAGAATCCCTGGATGGGACGCGAGGGGTACAACTGTTTCGGCTGTGCTCCCTGCAACGAGTATGGGGTGAAGATGGAGTTTTACGAGGCTGGTGACAAGGTGGTGAG
>JAFXDL010000068.1 GCA_017516265.1 Bacteroidaceae bacterium | reverse complement strand
TTTAACACAAATATGCAACATAACAATCATCCTCCAGTACATACTTCTCCCCTCCATAGAGGGAGGGGTTGGGGGTGGGTCTTCCTCTCTCACAACCTCAAGATTGCCTACCGCAATCTCATGAAATACAAGTTCCAGACCCTTGTCAGCGTAGTGGCGCTGGCGGTGGGTATGGTAACTCTGGCGGCTATGCACTTTGTGCTGAGCCATTATGCTCCGCCAGCAGTTTGTGACGAACCTTATTACGACCGCCTGTATGAAATGAGTTTCGCTAAAAGTGCTACTGAAGAGCAGGTGGCTGGTGAAGTGCCGAATAATCAAAATCGTATTACAATTAACGATGAAATTCATGCTGCCCTTACTTCGGGTGGGGGCATGGCTGGGGTGGAAAAACTATTCTATGCCGATGGTCGTTACTTCGTTCAAAAAGTCACCTTGATTTTAGCAGATTCTACGGAACGAAGCATGGACCTTGCTCATTGCAATACCCTTCCTGAGTATCTGAATTTCCGTGGCATCCGCTCGGCACTGACGGACGAAAAGATTCCTGTGCTGAACTACGGCGAAGCAGTGTTGAGCGAAACGCAGGCAAAACGAATCTGTGGCGACGGAAATCCCATAGGCACCAAGATTGTGGTTAGAGAAATGGGCGCTGACTACCTTACCCATTATGCCACTTACACGGTGAGGGACGTTTATCGCACCATGAGGCAAACAGATGTTACGACGGACCAAACCTACCTCTGTGGGGATTGGAAAGATGTGTCTTTCGAATGGAAAGCCTTAGATACCGACTACGAAATTCTGTTGCAGGAAGATTACTCCGTGAAAGAATTGGAGGCAGAAGCGAACAGAAGACTTGCGCCTTTGGGTTTGCAGGCAAAGGTGAGCCTCCTTGACGATGTGTTGAAGGAGCATAACCGGGAATTGATGCTGATGCGCACGATTGTCTATCTCATCAGTTCAATGGTATTGCTGGCAGCCCTTGTGGGTTTCTTGAAAATGCAAATCCAACTCTTCCAAATGCGCCGACGCGAAGTAGCGCTCCGTATGGTGCATGGCGCTTCGGCAAAGAGTCTGTTTGCCTTGTTCCTGACCGAAGTAATGATAACGCTAACAGGTGCGTTAGCGGTGGCTATGATTCTGATGTCATGGTTAGCAAACTATTCGGAGCAATACCTGCATGTCATGTTTAACGCATGGGGATGGGTGGTGTACGGACAGAATGAAACAATGCTTTGGATTTATGGTAGCGTTGTTTTGCTCTGTGCCGTCATCGTGTGGATTACATTACACCGCATACGCAAAGCCAACCGAGGATTGGCGGCTGGTATGCGTCGCAATGCCCGCCACGCTTTGCGCAACACGATGTTGGGAATACAGTTGGTGGTGTGTATGATATTCATTACGGGTTCATTGATGTTCTCACAACTCATGGGATACATCAAGGACCAATTAAACATTCCCGACAACGACGACCATTATGCCGAATGCATTCATATTCGCCCCTACAACTTAGAGGAGTGTAAGCCTTTTGAAGAATACCTGCAAACCAATCCTCAATATGTCAAGCGCGCCATTAAGAATAACGAAATCTTCACCACGTTTCAAGAATATATGGAAACCCCTGGAGCGAAAGAGGCGCTGAATCGCCAGAACTTCCTGGTGCATTATTTGGCCGACACCGCCTACTTCGACTTTTGGCAACGCCCCATCAAATGGTTTGTACCCAAGGAGCAACGACAAGAGTGCATCTTGCTGAGTGAAAAATTGTATGCCGAGTTGGATTCCTTAGGAGTTATCAAATCGGGAACCTTAACTCCCGAAACTTCCGCCACTTTACCCATCGGCGGAACCTATGCCACACTGCCCTATAAGAATGACAAAAAAGATCACGAGAAATGGGAATGTGCGGTGATGCAGGAATGCCCCGAAAATTTTTCGGTAGAATATATCATTGAACCCGAAGAGGGCAAGTACCACGAAGCTATGGAGCAGATGAAGGAGGTCATGCACCGCATCAATCCGTTACCGCTGGAACCCACGGTGTTCAATCTGCGCGAAAGATATACTCAAGAACTCTCTGCGTTAGAAAACTTCCAGCGCGGTGCATGGATACTCTCCGCCATCTGTGCCTTAATCTGCTTTATGGGCATCTGGAGCACTATTGCCCTCGACACCCGTTCGCGACAAAAGGAAGTAGCACTACGCAAGATTCATGGCGCCAAGCGAAAGGACATAGCACTGCTATTCGGCCGCCTCTACCTGTGGCTTATAGGTGTGGCAAGCGTGATTACTGTGCCAATAGGCATCCTCTTCAATCAATTCTTGAAGGACTTCGGCAACCAAGCAAGTATCTCCCCCGTCATCCCCATCCTCCTAAGCATCATTCTCACCTCCCTCGTCATCCTCATCGTCGTCTCTCTCCACGTCCGCAGGGTGATGAAGCAGAAACCGGCAGAGATTATAGCGAAGGAGTGAGAGTGAGAGGATAGGTGCTATAAAAGCTATAAAAGCTATAGATACTATAGAATTTATAGAACCTATAGCATCTATTCTCTCAAAAAAACTCTATCTTTGCCCCTATCTATAGTTTCTATTACATCTATAGCATCTATCTAAACC
>JAFXDL010000067.1 GCA_017516265.1 Bacteroidaceae bacterium | reverse complement strand
GATTTTGCTTTGTCTGATATCCCAGTGCTTTTGCCTAATGAGTTCTTAAATTCGTTTTTGAACTAATCAACGATATTTATTCTTCAACTTTGCTTCGCTCGTTGTTTTGACATAACATTTAACAATTAACAAGCGTCAGGTAGATGGATTCTGCCTGGCGCTTGCTTTGTTTTCAATTAAAAACGTTTTCTTCTGCTAGGAATTTCGGGAATTAATTTGTTTCTTTGCGAAAAGAAAGGAAAATACGAATATGAGTAAAGTAAATGAACCTATGCCGTTATATTATTCGCGACCTCAGATTACTGCTCTGAAAAAGCGATTGAAAGCTTTCATTGAACGAGAGAACAATGTGGAAGTTTTATTACAATATGAATCTTTGATGTGTCCCCAAACTGATCAGAAGAATGATGAAGCTTGTTTGGCAGATATGGAGAAGGATTTTGAATATCTGAAAGGTGCTCCTATGCCTTGTTGTTTTACAGAAAAAGAATTGGATGAGGTTATCCGAAAATCGGAAAAGAGCGGTTGGGTTGATGATGACGAAATAAAGGCATTTGAAGAAAGATGGATAAACGTAGGCTAAAGTGGACGAGAGAAGCTTTTAAACAATATGCAAATATAGTAGAGTGGTACTCGGTAAACGTAGGAAAGCAGGCGGCATCTTCTTTTGTTAAGTCTGTGATGTATGCTAATGAACAAATGCTGAAATATCCAACAATTGGAATGCTAAATAGAGAACGGACTAACTCTAGATATGAGTACCGTAGTTATTTAATTCACCCTAAATATAGGATACATTATCGTATCAGTAAAAGAATTGTTGGTGTGGTAGCTATTCATTGTAATATGATGAATCATTAATATGAGTTGGCAACTTTGCTTTGCTCGTTGCTTTACTTAACATTTAACAATTAACAAGCGTCAGGTAGATGGGTTCTGCCTGGCGCTTGCTTTGTTTTCAGACCTTGACGTTGGGACGGAACATCTGGCGGTTGCCTTTGCGCTTGCACGAGACGTGGAGCCAACAGGTGCCGGATGAGGTGCGCTCGAAAAGGAGCTGGTCGAAACGGCAGTTCTCGAGGATGAACTCGGCATAGCGTTGGCCGGTGGCCTTGTCGGGCAAGCGGATGTCGGCGGCTTCTCCCGTCTGGTGCTGGGAGCTTGGTACGCCTCCTACAAGCCGGTTGAGCTCGGGACAACGGTAGCCGGAGTTAATCACGATGGGGCAGTCTGCCCACAATCGCAAGGGTTCCAATACTTGCTGGCAGAGGTACTGCAGGTTGCTGACTACTTCCAATGAAGGGGTGTTGCCGATGCTGTGGGCTTGGGCAACTCCTGAGCGAATGAATTCGCTCAGGTAAAAATGCTTGGTCAGTTGAATCATGATGAGTTATGAGTTATAAGTTATAAGTTATGAGTTTTGAGTTTTTTCTGTCATGCTGAACATGTTTGACTTTAGCTCCTTCGGGCGTCGACCTTCGGTTCAGCATCTGTTCCATACCCAGTTCCTTCGCTTTGCTCAGGATGACAAGGCTTACTGCTTGCCGGTGATGATGTAACGCAAGATTTCGTTGATGGCTCTGAAGATGATTCTCAGAATGATTTTGGTCTTTTCTTTCATAATTCTTCAATTTTTAAGGTGATTACTTTGTTTCTTTCCACGGCCTTGCGGATACGCTCGGCCAAGGGCATGAAGGCTTGCTTGAAGTGACTGAGGCAGCCGGGTACTATCTGGGTACCGAGGATGATGCTGCCGTCTTCGCGATGATGCACTCCGTTGCCGGGCTTGAGCATGGGGCAGACGCACGGCATGGGGGTGTTTGGGCTCATGTCTTCATCTGGAATTGGCCGGCATTGTGCACAACAGGGTTCACCTATCACCGGCATGAAGCGATTGTACTGCTTGCAATAGTGACGCACGATGGTGTACTGTCCTTCGGGGAGGGCAGTGTGGACGTTTTCTGCTGTATCGCATATACGTTGGCCGTCGATGTGGAGGGTGCCGTCGATGGCGATTCCGGTTTTACCGGTTCTTTTGATTGTTAGTTCCATCATTTTTTGAGTTATGAGTTATGAGTTATTAGTTATGAGTTTTGAGTAATATTCTCCGAAGTCTTTGATGCCTTCGGGGAGGGGGTGACGTTCCAACTGGGGGAAGAGTTCCTTGAGTTGGAGGTAGAGACGTTCTCCGGGGGCGTCATTGTCGGGGAAAATGTGTAAGTTTTGAGGTCTGAGTTTTGAGTTATGATTTCTCAATACTTCCAAGTCCTTTGGATTCAGCAGTGTAGCCGATGGGATGGCGATGGCTTTTCGTCCACTGCTTAGCATGGCCCAACAGTCACTGCAGCCCTCCGTGATCCAGAGGTCTTCTTCTTCCTGGAGCATCTTCAGTACCGGCAGGTTGTAGATGCTGCACTGGCTGCCCTTGGGGAAGAGGAATCGGGGAGTCTTGAGTGCTGAGTGCTGAGTTGTGAGTTTGCGATTCTGTACTCCTATCAGCTGACCGTTGATGTCGAAGTACGGTATTTGTAGCCACGACGTACCTTGACGGTCGGTCCACGAATTGATACGGAACCAACGGATGACGGCCGGGTGGAGTTTGCGTTCTTCGAAGAGGAACTGGTGAGCTGCTGCATTCAGGAACGGACGGGCGAAATACTTGGAATATTTCGTAGTGATGAGTTTTGAGTCATGAGTGATGAGTTTAGGGCTTTCTGCCGGTTTCCATTCGCTCATGATGATGTTGTGCTCGTCCGCCAACCACTGGCAGGCTTCCTTGAAATCCTTTCCAAGTACCTGCATGGCAAGGTCTATCACGCCTCCATGGGCATCGCACACGAAGCACTTGAAGGTGTTCTTACTGATGTTGAAACTTAGGCTGGGATGCTTGTCATCGTGAAACGTACAGAGGGCTTTGTGCTTCTGTACTTTCATGCCCAGTCGCAGGGCGACTCCCTCGATGGGGAGGTCGCGAAGCTTTTGAAGGTCGAATTTATTCATAACAGTTTACGGTATTTAAATTTGTCAATTTCTTCTATCCAGCGATTGGCTTTCCACTGGCTGATGAGTACTCTATCGGGTGAACTGACCTTGAGTTCGTTCATCAGGTTGCGAAGCTGGTCGCGTGTGAATTCGGAGGTGAGACGGTCGATAAGCCTGGGTCGGCTTTGTTCGGCAAGGATTTCACCTTCATTACGCTTGGCTTGCAGCTCCTCGAAACGGTTACCCCATCGATGGAGGAGCGTGTCGAGCGTATAGTCTGCCATCCAGCGGTAGATTTTGCGGCAACGTCGTTGGGCAGTGATTTCGTCGATACCTTCTTTCCGGTAGAGATAGTAGCAAAGCGACATGGTACGGTAGGCACTTACACTGCTTCGTTTCCGGAAGGTGTCGATGGCCTTGGAAGCGCATTTGAGTGCCTCCTTGCCTTTCTCCCGACACCAACGGATCACATCATTGTCTATCCACGAAGTGTCGAGCAAGAGGGTAGGCTGGAGGTTGCCGTCGGCATCGTAGGTGTCGTTCATGATTTGCTGCAGCGTATTGTCAATCACTCGTTTCTCCTCCTCTGTGTAGGGCTTGAAGATGGCTCCGTCGGCACCGAGTTCATCGTTGAGCTGACAAGGTATCATACGGGTGATGTTTCCTCCTTCGATGGATTCATTGTCCATATAGCGGTCTACAGCCGAGGGAGTAGCACAGAACATGGCACAAATATTGATGTCCGCAATGGCTGAATATGAGTTGTCGCTCGCAAAATCCAGCCCGAAAAGGCTGCCGAGGTCCCAGGCACTTCGCATGATGGTACGGAGGTTGCTGTAGCCTTGCTTGCCGGCATCGGTCACTTGGGCGAGTTCTTCGGAAAACATCCAGAAGGTGAGTACATCCCCAAGGATGCGTTCATAAGAGTCGGCACGTTTTACAAGCACGGTTTTGGAGATGGTGGCCGGGATGACACGGATAGTGGTCTTCGGCTCTTCCTCCAGCTTTTCGTTGGCTTTCCGGCGTTTCTTCTTTTCGCGGTACTCCTGCTCCTGCCGTCTCTGCACTTTGTCGTGTGCCTTGAGAGTGTCGTTCATGAGCAGTTTCTCGATGTCGGCCGCAAAAGACTTGCCCACGGACTGGGCGCCCTCAATGATGACATGTAGCAACAGGGCACTCAGCCGCTCGCCATCGTAATGGTACTTCAGGCGAATGCGGGTAGCCAAGGCACACAAAGGTGCCAGGCAGGCGATGAAACAGGCCAGCTTACGGTTGGCAGGGGCGTTGGTCACTACCTGCCGGATAATGGCCGGCAGGTCTTTCTCCTTGAGGGGGAGCTTGGGAACTTTGAGTTCCAGCTCCTGTTCTTCTACAGGAATCTTTTTCATGACTTATAAGTTTTGAGTTATGAGTCAGTCGATGATGGTAAAGGCATCGAGTAATTCACTGTACACCTGGAAAGCAAGGTCCTTGCGGTCGAGGTTGGCAGAGGCATCGATGGTACGCATGTGTACCTGGTACTTGCCATTCTGCATGTGCACGAGCGAGACATATCGTCCGTCGAAGAGCTTGGGATTCCGGCGACCATGGCGGTCGACGGGCTTGTGGGTTTCCTCTTCAAAGAGGTACTGGTCTTCACTGGTGCGTGAGAGTACGCCACGATAGCATTGTCCCGGATTCAGGAGTGCATCTTCCTGCATGATGGTCTTCAGGTCGATACAGAGGTTGATGTTCTTTTTCATTGTTTTTAATTTTTTGGGGGATTATACATTTGTCATTCAGCGACAGTGCAAAGGACGGAGGACTGTAGGTCTGTGCAAGAGGTGTCCGGGATAAACTCATTCCATGTGTTTCAGTTCATGGTTTGTAAGAAGAAAAAGTGCCGGAGAATTGGTTGTATCGAGGGATTGTCGTATATTAGCAAAAAATAAAATTGTTTAATGGAACTGGAATAATCTGGTGTCAGTTTATGTTCAGTTCATAATCGTACCCTTGCAGTTTATGAATGAGATAGAACCACTTACATCTGGACAGCAAAGATGCCCGTCGGATATGCTTGCGGCTCTGGAGAATTTGGAGCAGATGTTTCATGCTTACCGTTACTGCCTGAACGGGTATGCTGCCAATGCCGTGCTCATGGGGATGGCCATAGAGGCTCAGACACTTGCCTTAAAAATGAAGGCCATGCTGGGCAGATGGAACAAGTATTTGCCTTTCCATGAGGTGATGGATGTGAACTTTGACTACTGGCAAAAGCTGGTGAGCGAATGGATAGAGGTGCTGGGGATGAATCCATCGGAAGAGGTGGATGGCAAGTACCCGTGGCTGATGGGATGTAAGGAGTATATGCTGGATCTCTATGCACAGACGGAGTGTATAGACGAGAATGGCCAACGGGTGGTGCGTGCTCCCGAATTTTATGAAGTGGGCATCAAGGATGACTATCAGAGGGAGATGACGGCCTACATGGAGCGAATGGATGGACTGCTGCATGAAATGGCTGAATATGAGGTGTATGACGATGACTGGAGGGAAGAAGTGGCCCGCATGGCTGCCGACTCATTGAGGGATGCGTTTATTGCTGACCTGACGATGCCTTATTCGCCCGACCGGAACAAGGAAGTGGTGGAGAAGTTGGCACAGGATATCAAGGAACGATTTGAAACGTTGGTAGGCTTTGATGATACCCAGGAGTGTGCCTTGATAGCCTTGCGTTTTTTGCAGAACCAACTGTGCGACTTGCAGGCTCTTTTCTGCAAGGCATTACCCAATGAAATGTTTATCCGGCTGAGTACTCGGTTGTTTTACCGTCACTGCCTGTGCAGCTACCGAGAGGGAGAAACCCATGTGAACCGATGGCGCAACAGCTGGCCGGAGGCTCATTTGAAGAAGAATGCCGTGAAGAAGAAAGAGGAGCTGAAGAAGCAGCTCGTGAGCAAATCCTATGGGATGGAACTGCAGGAGTACATCACGATAGATTCGCCCAACCTGTTCGGTGACTCCAACTTCGGCAAATTCCTGTTCACGAACCGGTATGAACTGAAGGTGGAGGATGTGAAGTACATACACAAAGTGTGCCGAGAGCTGAACCTACTGAATAAACTGATTGCTGAAGAGGGTGCTGAGGTGCATACCTATTCGGCTCCTATCCGCCAACTGGATGTCCAGGAACAGGAGATTTTGCGTAAGGTGGTAATCTTGGCCAAGAAAGCATCGTGGGAGAACATTTCGGAACCGCAAGCCATTACTGCCTTGCACAAGGCGTTGGGGATGGGTCCTGTGTTTGCTGATACGAAGCTGGTAGGGATGAGCCAGAAATTGTGGGACTTGCTGAAGAAACGACGGGGATGTGATGCCGACAAGAGCCTGATGGTTACGTGGCTGAACATTGTGGGTCACTGTGTGAAGAAGGGGCTGATGAGTGGAGGAAGTCCGGCTTTGGCCAAAAAGTTCTTCCCTCAATGTGGAAGCGATGACTATAAGGCAATAGATAAAGGACGCAGTGGAGAAAATAAAAATTTCCAGAGCATTGTCCCATTGCTGGATGCTTGTTTTAGGGTGTGAGGCTGTTAAAATGTTAAATGTTAAGCCAGCCTGCTGAAAAATGATGGTAACTGTGAGAAATGAGGTGATAAACGTGCAAGATAGATGGAAATTCGCGTGCGCGCGATATATAATGTATGATTATAACTATCTAGAGAAAGAAAAGATAAGAGGTTGAGATATAGATGGTTGAAGCAGAAAATGTCTGACTTAACATTTAACATTTAACATCTGGGAGCCGGAAGATTTTGAACAGAATCACCTGCTCCTTTTTTTGCAACTACGAGGAGGGAAATTTTGCTACATCGCGACAAACTCAAAATCGGACATTCTGTGGAGTGAGGGATGTTAAAATGTTAAATGTTAAGCCAAAGGCTGTGGAAGGTGTTTGTCCGGACAGGACGGTTTGCACCCTCGGACAACCCTATGTGGGGTGGAGGAAATGCCGTATCTTTGTCATGTGGTTCATGAACACACAGAAATGGATGTTTAACTCTAAATTTTGTTTTCTATGGGTATCAAGGTAAAAGCGGTGGAACGCAATGTGTCGTTCGACAAGAATTCAGAAAAGTGGGCATACGTGCTCCAACCAGATCTCTACTCCAAGCTTTCTCAAAGCAAGGTGATTCAGGAAGCGGCTCTTCGCAGCGGTATCAGCAAGGGTGCCATCAATGCGGCTTGGGATGCGATTGGTGAAGTCATCAAGGCATGGGCCACCGAGGGTCACAGTGTGGCCATCCCGGGACTGGGCTCGATGCGATTCGGGCTTCGCAGTACGTCGGTGGCGGATGTGAACAAGGTGGGTGCAGGCCTGATTACCAGTCGACGGGTCATCTTTTCGCCCAACCAGGACATCAAGAAGGAACTGGCGGAAACGAGCGTGAGCATCACTTGTTACGACCGTTACGGCAATGTGGTGAAGCGCGTGACTTCGACCGATGATTCGGACATCGAAGACCCGGAAGATGAGCCGACTGATCCTACCATCCCTTCGGGAGGTGGTTCGGACGCGGGGGTTGAAACGCCGGGACAGGTGACCGTCAGTGCTACGGTGAACGACGAGTCGATGGGTAGCGTGACGGGTACGGGTACCTTCGCTCCGGGCGAAAGCGCAACGCTCATTGCAACTGCCAACGAGGGGTACCGCTTCGTGAAGTGGGAGGATGGTGTGACCGACAATCCGCGTAACGTGACGGTGGGTGAGAGTGATGTGACTTATACGGCCATCTTCGAGGCAGAGTGATCTGAAAATGTTTGAACTGAATGAAGAGTTTGATAATATTTTAGATAAAAAATCAAAAAAAAGCGGTTGCATGACAGCAACCGCTTTTTATTTTGTACTTTTGCACCTTGTATGGGTAGAATATTAGCAATAGATTACGGAAAAAAGCGCACGGGGATAGCTGTGACAGACATTTTGCAGATAATTGCGAATGGACTGACTACCGTTGCAACGACCGAATTGATGGACTTTCTCCTGAAGTATGTGGAGAAGGAGCCGGTGGAACGCATCATTGTGGGACATCCGAAGCAGATGAACAACGAGGATTCGGAAAACATGAAGCGAATCGTTCCCTTTGTCAATCAGTTGAAGAAGAAACTTCCCCAAATTCCGGTGGAAATGATAGACGAACGCTTTACCTCGGTATTGGCACATCAGGCGATGCTCGATGGAGGCTTGAAGAAGAAAGCCCGTCAAGACAAGGCGTTGGTGGATGAAATCAGTGCCACGATTATTCTACAATCTTATTTGG
>JAFXDL010000007.1 GCA_017516265.1 Bacteroidaceae bacterium | reverse complement strand
TTGTCCATCTTTACGCAGGTGTAAACAATATCAGGATGGAAATGACGGAAGTGTAAAGACTTTCAGGGAGCTTTCAATAAAAGCGTCTACGAATGTAGTTAATGAAACAGAAAACCGTCTACTGAAATCAGGAAAAGACATGCTGAAATCAGGAAAAGACAGATAAAGATGCAAATCTGAACAGTTAACTCCGTTCGCGAACCGAACAAACACGGTTCCCGAACGGAGTTAATCATGTTTTTCCGAAGACAATGTAGAATGAGACTGCAAATATAATACTTGCAACGTTGAATAAATATAAAAACAAAAGAACAGAAAGGAGTATGTATAAATATAGCATTGGTTTCTGTTCTTTTGTCTAAACGGGTAATGATTTACCACGACGTGGTCCCTTCGAAGATGGTGGCCTCGTTGTAGGGCACAAGGTTGCCGTTCATGGTGAGGTTGTTGCCGTTGAAGTTGGGGCTGATGTAGATGCTCGCTTCGTTGGTGCCAGCGGTCAACGTCAGGTTCAGTGTGGCCGAGATGGCTCCTCCAAAGACGGAGAAGTTCATGAAGATGTTTCCGTCCTTGTCTTGCGAGAGGTCTTGGCCGGACACTTGTCCCTGCACCGTCACACCACCCAATCCGTTAGGGCTATAGACAAAGTTGTCAAAAGCCGTCTGTACGGTACCTTCGCCATCCTGTACGGCTACATAGTTGGTGTTCGATGACACAAAGCGGAGCATTCCGTTGCGGAAAACCACATTGTCGGCCTCTAACACCCAGTTGCCGGCCTTCAAGGCTTCGACAGCTTTGAGGTAGGCCACTGAATCCTGCACTTCCTCCAATGCTTTCTGTTCGGCACGACGTTGGGCACGTGCCTCTTTCCATGCTTCGCGACGCTCTTGGCGGGCTGATTGTGCCATCATCACTTCGCCACAAAGCAGGCTCAGCAATACGGCCATGAATAAAATTCGTTTCATAATCTCTGTTGTTTTATAAGTTATCAATTCTACTCCCCAAAACAACAGAAAGGGCGGGAAGGTTCAAAGAGTGAAGAATGAAGAACGAAGAGTGAAGAATCCAATACTGAGTGAAAAATGAAGAGTGAAGAATCCAATAGTCTGTACATTATGATTCTCCACTCTTCACTCTTCGTTCTTCACTTTAATCAATAAACCGCTTTGTGAGTGCGTCGAACTCATCAATCCGGCGGTCACGAAGGAAGGGCCACCAGCGTCGCACATTCTCCGAACGGGTCATATCTACCTCGACTACCATGTTTTGCTCCTTGCGGTTGTCGGCCACGGCCAGGAGTTCGCCTTGTGGGCCTGCCACGAAACTGTTTCCCCAGAACTGGATGCCGTTGGTCTGTCCCGAAGGGTCAGGCTCGTGTCCCACACGGTTTACCGCTACGACGGGAAGTCCGTTGGCCACTGCATGTCCGCGTTGCACGGTGACCCATGCACCCAGTTGGCGGGCTTTCTCCTCGTCAGTGTCTGTGCTTTCCCATCCGATAGCGGTCGGATAAATCAATATTTCGGCTCCCTTCAGTGCCATCAGGCGTGCTCCTTCGGGATACCACTGATCCCAGCATACCTGTACACCCAGTTTGCCCACGGAGGTCTGTATCGGTTCAAAGCCTATGTCGCCGGGGGTGAAGTAGAACTTCTCGTAGTAGGCAGGGTCATCGGGGATGTGCATTTTGCGGTATTTGCCTGCTATGGAGCCATCCTTGTCAAACACCACGGCCGTATTGTGATAGAGGCCCGGTGCACGCTTCTCGAAGAGCGATGTCACCAGTACTACGCGGTGCATGGCCGCCAGTTCGCTATAAAATCCGGTAGAAGGGCCGGGGACAGGCTCTGCCAAGTCGAACAGGCGGGTGTCCTCCGTCTGACAGAAGTAGAGACTGTTGTGAAGTTCCTGAAGCACCACCAACTCAGCACCGTGGGCAGCCACGGCGGCAATGTTTTCACTCAGTTTTTGCAGATTGTAGCGCAAATCTGCGGTATTGGCCTGTTGGACAAGGCCGACTTTCAATGTTTTCAATGTTTAATAATTGACTTGTAACTTTTAACTTGTAATTTACCTTGGGTATTGCATCGTCACACAATGCAACGATCCGTGTTGGCGGATGAGTGTACGGCAATCGATGCCCACCACCTCGCGGTCGGTGAAGATGCTCTGCAACTGTGCTCCTGCTATGGCATCCTTTTCCGGTTGGTTGTAAGTGGGGTAGAGTACTGCTCCGTTCATGATGAGGAAGTTGGCGTATGTGGCCGGTAGGCGTTCACCTTCTTCGATGACCGCTTCTGCCATGGGCAGAGGCACGAGGCGATAAGGCCGTCCTTCCTGTGTGCGGAAACCTTTCAGTTGCTCCTCCATCAGACGAAGTTCGGTGTAGTGCTCGTCTGCCTCATCGGTGCATTGCACATAGGCAATGGTATCGTTCGGACAAAGGCGGGCCAGCGTGTCCACATGGCTGTCCGTGTCATCGCCAGCCAGATACCCGTGGTCGAGCCAAAGCACCTGTTGGGTGCCGAAGCATTCGCAGAACTTACGCTCCAGTGCCTCTTTGGTGGTATGGCGTGCGTTGCGGTTGGGGGCCATCAGGCAATGGCTGGTGGTGAGCAAAGTGCCCTGCCCATCGCTTTCAATGGAGCCTCCCTCGAGCACAAAGTCCAAGCAATCCACATACGTGCCATCCACCACTCCCGCTTCATGCAAATGGCGGTTTATTCGGTTGTCCCAGTTGGCGGCAAACTTCATGCCCCATCCGTTGAAGCAGAAGTCGAGATGGATTAGGAGACCCTCCCCCTGCCCCTCCATAAGGGAGGGAAGTGAAATGTTTTTTTTACCGAAGTATTCACTCCTTTCCCTTGGGGAAGGCTGGGATGGGGTCCGCTTTTCTTCGTTTTTCACTGTAATAAACCCATGGTCGCGTGCCCACGTGTCGTTCGTCGGACACTGAAACAGGGTGACGTGCTCCATCAGCACACCGGCCTGCCGGAGTTGCTCTTCCACACGGGCAGGGTGGGGAGTGACAACTAACAGGCGTTCGCGCTTGGCCACTTCACGGGCGATGTGGATGAAGCACTCATACACATCGTCCAGCATCTCTGCCCAGTCGGTATCCTCGTGTGGCCATGTCAGCTGCACCATACTCTGCGGTTCCCATTCGGCAGGAAGGGAATATCGGTTTTGAAGATTTTCTGTAGGCTGATTCATTCTTCGTTCTTCACTCTTCATTCTTCACTCTTCTTTTCCTCCTTCGGCTTACGGTCGAAGAAGGGGTTCTTTGACGAGGCGCTTACGGGTATGGCAAAAACCGTGTGGCATCCTTCAGGCCATCCGAGACGCTGTGCGGCTTGCCCTACCGAGAACATGATGCGTGTATCCACCCTGAGGTCGGCCGCCATGGCACAGGCAGAACCGATGGCAATGCCCACATCTACGGTGTTTAGCGCACAGGGCACACCGGGCAGGCGGTCGGCACATAGTTCGAAACCGCAATGTCCACAATTGAGTCCTTGTGATTGCTCGCGCGTACCTATTAATATAATGACCTCTGCACTGAGGATATTGTCCGCATCGCGCAGAAAGAATTTGAATCCGTTCTCTTCGTACATCTGCCTCATGGTTTCGCTCAGCAGCTGTATGTCAGCCCCCGTCACTGCAATGGTCTCAATTACATCAATGCCTTTACCCTTCGGTGCTGTGCGTGCGGCTGTCATCATCTGTCGGGCTACCCACAGGAGGTGCTCATGCCGTTCTTCTCGTTCGTTCAGAATCATATCGTTTAAGTTTTATTCTTTTTCGCCGCGAAGATAAAACCTTTTCCCCAATCCATTGTTATGTTTATCAAAAAAAATTCTGATACACCGACTAAAACCCTTTTTTGACCTATGGATAGAACAACCATCTGCTACAACGCCCACCTTGTCCTCAACACCCTTGGTAATAACCGCGAGTGGACATACGCTGAACTGAAACAAGTAACTGGCCTTGCCGACCGCGACCTTAATGCCGCCATCGGTTGGTTGGCCCACGATGGTTCCATTTGCTTTGGGCACCATTGTGGAGAAAATCGCATTTCACTAGGAATGAATGTGTATATCGGGTAGCGATACACACGATTACTTTGTCAAGTCGAACAGATAAGTGAGTTTTCCGCTGATGATGGAGAGGCCGGAGCGGGAGAAGTCGTCTTTCTTACTATTACCATAGATGTCTGAGAGGCCGTAGTAATAGCGTCCTTCGATGAGGAAGTGGCCGATGCCTGTGCGGAGTTCAACTCCGAGGCCGCCGGTGATGCCGTATTCGAACATATTCTCTACGGCTTTTCCATACTGATACGTCACGTTGTTTGGGCGATGGCTAGGGTCCCATGGATGGCCACCGTATTCCTCCTTATCGCTCAGAAAGTAACTGAATTGAGGACCGGCATTGAGAAAGAAGCGTGCACCGCGATGGTCGGCTCCGAAAGCCAGGTGGGCAAGGAAAGGAACTTCTACGTAGTTGAGTGTGCGCTGGTAGGTGTTTCCTGTGCCGTCCTCAATCTTCTCCTTCCATCCGCGCTGGCTGAAGTTACACTCCACTTGTAGGCCGCAAATCATGGCAAAGTACTTCTCGCTGATGTAGCGGGCGGTGAATCCGCCGACAAGTCCTTGGTGGGTGCCTTGTTTGATGCTGGGCGAGAAGAACACGCTATTGAACGTGGCACCTGCATTGAAGCCGATGGCCAGATTGTTGCGATAGTCAGTTATCTGTGCCTTAGCCGATAGGAGGCTGCCGATGAATAGGAGGCTCAGGGCTACAGTGCGGAGGATATGGAGGTGTTTCATTGTTTTCTTTTTCTTTATTAGATTCTAGAGATTCTAGAAAATCTAGGAATTCTAGAAATTCTAGGGAATCTAGATTATCTGGCAGGTGGATTATTGCTCAAAGTCGAGCTTTATCAGTTCGTGGTTGCGGGTCATGTGGATGAAGAATACCTTCTTGTTGATGAATCCGCCCCAGTTGTTTACTCGTTCGAGGTGGAAACCTGTCTGCACGGGGGTGATGTCATATTGGTGCAGGTTTTCTTCCAGTTTGGAGCCGTAGCGTTTGAGGCCGTTCAGGAAGTAATATCCGGTGTCGAATCCTAACATGCCGTATTTGGGATAGGTGGCGTGCATCTCCTTGTTGAACATGCTACGGAATTTGTTATGGAAGGCTTTGGAACTGGGCAGCAGGTTGTTGGTGTAGAAGGAAGAGTAGAAATAGGTATCCAGTTCGTAGAAGGCCTGCAGGTGGTCATTGTAGTACTTTTGCCACTCGGGATAGCCGAAGAGGTGTACTTGATAAGGATTCTCCTCGGTACGTACGACCAGCTGGATGAGGGGCAGGAGTTTGATGAGCGCAGTGTTGGTGCCCGATGTAGGGATTATGATGTTGTGCTTGACAGAGTCCATCACTTCGGTCAATCCGGGCACGGTGATGATGTCCACATCGTCCTTCTTTGTCTCCACCACGGTGGGCATGGGGATGGTGTGGTGGGCAATGCCTCGTGTGTCCAGTTCTTGTTTCAATCCCTTGATATAGTCGGTCTTGTCCTGTCCGTCATTCACCTCCACGAAGATGATGTTATAGCCGGCAAAGTGTTCGGCAAAGAGTTTGTACACCTGTGCGTAGAGGTAGCTCTGTGGGGTGTTTATTTGGTAGATGTAGGGATTGTTGAATACTTCGCTGTCCTTTGATGTGAAGGGGATGACCAGTCGGATACCGTTCTCCTTGGCGAAGTCGGAGAGGGGCTTGACGTGTTCGGCATGTCCGGGGCCGAAGATGATGTCCGCCTGTTTCAGTTCGGGCTTGGCCAGCAGGGTGTCGAGTTTGGCCGTGCGTTCGCCCGTGTCGAAGACGTGGAGGTTGATGTTAACCCCTTCGCGCTTCAGACTATCAATGGCCAGCAGGAATCCTTCGTAGTACTCCAGCATCAGTGTCTGCTGACCTCCTGCACCATCCAGTTGGAAGGGGAGGAGGAGGGCTGCATCAATGCTTTCCAGTTTCTTGGTGACCGGTTGGCTCTTGATGATGAGTTCTTCGTTGGTGGGTATGCGTTCGGGTGTCTTCTTCACCTCCACCTTGCGTTTGTGGGGGATGCAGAGGAATTTTCCTTTCTTCAGTTTTCCCTTTTTCAGTTCGGGATTGGCATCAATCAGTTCCTTTTCGCTGATGCCGTACTGGCGACTGATGCTGAAGATGGTCTCTTTGCGCTTTACCTTGTGCATTTCGCGGCAGGGCGAGGTTTGTGGAGCTTCCTCCTTGACCTGTGGGGCGGGTTGTTCCTTCAGCACGGTGCCTGCGGTGATGGGGATGACGATGACCTGTCCGGTGCGGAAGTTTTGTGCGCTCAATCCGGGGTTGGCCTTGCAAATGGCATCGGCACTCACCTGATACTTCTGGGTGATGCGGTATAGGGTTTCGCCCGGTTGTATGGTGTGGAAGTGCAGGCGGTTCTTCACCGTGCCGTCGGATGCCTTGGTTTGTTGGGGGATGCGCAGGGTTTCGCCAGCTCTCAGCTGTTTGTCGCTACCGGGGTTCAGGCTCACGATGTCATCCACGCTCACTCCATACATGCTGGCTATGGAGTAGAGGGTCTGTCCGCGCATGACGGTGTGTGCAAAGGATTCGTCCGATTGGGGAGCCTGAGCCACACCGGCCAGTGAAGAGCCTATCAGCATAAGGGCAAGGGATATGTGTCTGAAGAGTTTCATCTTTGTATGCTTTTTATCTTTGAATTTTCCGAAAAATGGTTGTTTTCGGGCGCAAAATTACAAAAAAATATCTACTCTTTACATGAAATAGGGCAGTTTAGCAAATAATAATAACCTTTTTCAACCGTTATTTCGACAAGAAACGCTATTTTTGCATCACAAAAGGATTATAATGTATCGATGATATGAAGAAAAAGGTGATTTTTGCGGCTCTGTTTCTCTTCTTGTTTGCGCTGACGAGTGTCAGTGCACAGGTGGGCAATCCTGTCGGCCGTGTGTTGGAGGAGAACGGAGGCCCGGTGGAGGAAGAAACCCTTATCACTGGTGGCGAGAGCTATACGGCTTCGGCACCGTTGAAGGTCTCCTTCGAGGCTAATCCGAATGAACAGGAGGGTTATACTTATGCCTACGAATGGGTGATATACCCGGCGGACACTCCTGATGAGCCTCTGCTTCGTCGTTTTGAGCCGGATACGGAGTACACATTTTATGACTCGGGCACATTCGGGGTGCAACTGAAAATTACCTATACGCCCGAAGATGGCTCTGCAGAGCCGTTGGAGGAGGAGGCCGAGCCTATTGTCATCGTCATCAGCGAATCGTCCCTGAAGGTGCCCAATGCCTTTTCGCCGAATGGTGACGGGGTGAACGATGTCTTCCACATCACCTACCAGTCGTTGGTGAAGCTGGAAGCCTCCATTTTCAACCGTTGGGGGCAACGCATCTGTCAGATGAACCTGAGCAACATCGACCAAGGATGGGACGGGACCCATGGTGGACGCGATGTGAAGGACGGGGTATATTTTATTGTCGTGCAGGCTGTTGGCTCTGACGGGATAAAGTATGAGGTGAAGCAGGACATCAACATCCTGCGCGGCCTTGGTGGTTTGAACGGAGGGGGAAGCGGAGGTTACTGAAAACTCCCAGCCGTACTCCTGCGAAATCTTAAAGAACCTTACCCTTGGGGTAAGCCTGCTTTAGCCTTGGGATGAACCAGCCTTATCCCTGGGATGAACTGGCTTCAGCCGGCATTTGAAGTGATGCACCTTATCACTCATAACTTGTAGCTCGTAACTTGTAACTGAAAAATGAATGAAGAAGAAAAGATAAACGTCTGGGGAGCCCGCGTACACAATCTGAAGAATGTGGATGTAGAGATTCCTCGCAACAAGTTAGCCGTCATTACCGGATTGAGCGGTAGCGGCAAATCGTCATTGGCTTTCGACACCATCTTTGCCGAAGGCCAGCGGCGTTATATTGAGACCTTTTCGGCCTATGCCCGCAACTTTTTGGGCGGTATGGAAAGGCCCGATGTAGATAAGATTACCGGCCTCAGCCCTGTTATCTCCATCGAACAGAAGACCACGAACAAGAATCCGCGCTCGACCGTAGGCACCACTACGGAGGTGTTTGATTACTTGCGCCTGCTTTATGCTCGCGCGGGCGATGCTTACTCATACCTGTCGGGCGAGCGGATGGTGAAATATACCGAGGAGAAAATCCTCTCCCTTATCACCGAACAATATGCCGGCAAGCGCATCATGATACTGGCTCCTGCTGTGCGTAGCCGAAAGGGACACTACAAGGAGTTGTTCGAGCAAATCCGACGCAAAGGATACCTCTATGCACGCGTGGACGGAGAGGTGAAAGAGGTGCTTCCTGGCTTGAGAGTCGATAGATACAAGAATCACGACATCGAAATTGTCATTGACAAGATGCGTGTGACAAATACCGACGAAGAACGCTTGCGTCAAAGCGTAGCCACGGCCATGACACAAGGCGACGGACTGATACTGATACTGGATGCTGACACGGGTGAAGTGCGCCACTATAGCAAGCGGCTGATGTGTCCCGTCACGGGCCTTGCCTATCGCGAGCCGGCACCGCACAACTTCTCGTTCAACTCTCCCCAGGGAGCTTGTCCCCGATGCAAGGGCCTCGGAGTGGTTAGTCTGATAGATGTCGATAAGGTAATCCCTGACCGCTCGCTCTCTATCTACGAGGGAGCCATCGCACCGCTTGGCAAGTATAAGGCTACGATGATATTCTTCCAGATTGGCGCTTTGTTGGAGAAGTATGATGCCGACCTGAAGACTCCCGTCTGCCAATTGCCCGAAGAGGCCATCGAGGAAATCCTCAACGGTTCGGACGACCGCCTGCGCATCAAGGCCAGCCTTATCCACACCAGCTCTGACTACTTTGTCACGTATGAGGGGCTTGTGAAATACATACAGATGCTTCAAGAGCAGGAGGCCAGTGCCACCGAGCAGAAGTGGGCGGAGCAATTCTCGCGTACGGCTATCTGTCCCGAGTGCGAGGGCAAGCGCCTCAACCGTGAAGCACTCAGCTACCGCATTCATGACAAGAACATCATGGAGTTGGCCGAAATGGACATCAGCGAACTCTATGAGTGGCTTGAAGGGGTGGAGGAGTACCTCTCGGAGAAGCAGCGCCGCATCGCCATGGAGATATTGAAGGAAATCCGCACCCGATTGAAATTCCTTCTTGACGTGGGCCTCGATTACCTTTCGCTCAACCGTGCCTCCATGACTCTCTCGGGCGGAGAGAGCCAACGTATCCGTTTGGCCACTCAGATTGGCTCGCAACTGGTGAATGTGCTCTACATCCTTGACGAGCCGAGCATCGGTCTTCACCAACGCGACAACCGTCGGCTCATCAACTCTCTTTCTGCCCTTCGTGATTTGGGCAATTCGGTGGTGGTGGTCGAGCATGACAAGGACATGATGCTGGCCGCTGACTGGGTGGTGGATATGGGGCCTCGTGCCGGACGATTGGGAGGCGAAGTGGTCTTCCAAGGTACACCTGAAGAGATGCTGAAGCAGGATACGCTGACCTCCAACTACCTCAATGGGAAACTGAAGATTGAAGTACCCACTGAGCGGAGAAAAGGTAACGGGAAGAGCCTCATTATTCGCGGAGCACGGGGAAATAATTTAAAGCAGGTGGACGCGGAATTTCCATTAGGCAAACTCATCTGTGTGACGGGTGTGTCGGGTAGCGGAAAATCCACCCTTATCAACGAAACCCTTCACCCCATCCTCTCCCAGAAGTTCTACCGTTCGCTCAAAGAACCCTTGCCCTATGACTCCATCGAGGGACTGGAGTATATAGATAAGGTGGTGGATGTTGACCAGTCGCCCATCGGACGCACACCGCGCTCCAATCCGGCCACCTATACCAATGTGTTTGCCGACATCCGCAACCTCTTTGTCGGCCTTCCCGAAGCAAAGATTCGCGGATATAAGCCCGGGCGTTTCTCGTTCAACATCAGTGGCGGACGGTGCGAGGCCTGTAGCGGAAACGGATACAAGACCATCGAGATGAACTTCCTTCCCGATGTGATGGTGCCTTGCGAAGTGTGCCACGGCAAGCGCTACAACCGCGAGACGTTGGAAGTGCGCTACAAAGGCAAGTCCATTGCCGATGTACTGGACATGACCATCAACCAGGCCGTGGAGTTCTTCGAGAATGTACCCAATATCCTCTCCAAAATAAAGGTTCTTCAGGACGTAGGTCTTGGGTACGTCAAGTTGGGACAACCCTCCACAACCCTTTCGGGTGGTGAGAGCCAGCGTGTCAAGTTGGCCACCGAACTGGCTAAGCGCGACACTGGCAAGACGCTCTACATCCTCGACGAGCCCACCACAGGTCTTCACTTCGAGGACATCCGCGTGCTTTTGAATGTACTCAACCGTTTGGTAGATAAAGGAAACACGGTCATTGTCATCGAGCACAACCTCGATGTCATCAAAATGGCCGACCACATCATCGACATGGGGCCCGAAGGCGGACGAGGCGGAGGAGTACTCCTCTCCAGCGGCACTCCCGAAGAAGTTGCCCGCTCAGAAAAAGGCTATACACCCAAGTTCCTTCGAGAAGAATTGGGACTTTAATATTAAAGTCCCTAAATTCCTTAGTGTCCTTAAAGTCCTTAGGGACTTTAGAGTCCTTAGAGTCTTTATTAAAAAACAACCAATCCTATGCCCAAAGAAAAAGATAAAATCCAAAAGACAAACGTCGCCCGCCTGATGGACAAGGCGAAGATAGCCTACGAACTTATCCCCTATGAGGTGGATGAGAGCGACCTCAGTGCCCACCACATAGTGGCCCAGTTGGGCGAAAATATCGAACAGGTGTTCAAGACCTTGGTGCTTCATGGCGACAAGACGGGACACTTCGTCTGCGTCATCCCTGGTGGCGATGAGGTTGACCTCAAGATGGCCGCCAAGGTGAGTGGCAACAAAAAGTGCGACCTCATCCCCATGAAAGAGTTGCTCCCCCTCACCGGATACATCCGTGGCGGATGCTCGCCCATAGGGATGAAGAAACATTTTCCTACCTACATCCACCGTACGGCACTCGACTTTCCGTATATATACGTCTCCGCGGGTGTGCGCGGCCTGCAGATGAAACTCGCTCCTGCCGATCTCATCCGTGCCGCACAAGCCACACCGTGTGAGTTGTTTTAACTCTTCGCAATCTCGTCCGCCGGATGGGTGCGTGCCACCATCAGGATGCGCCACAGGATGGTGAGCACCACTAGGAGGGCTACACCAAAGAAGATGCCCGACCAGAAGAGCGGGCCGATGTTGATGAACGTCACGTAGTTCGTCCGCACTGAATACAGCACCACATAAGCAATGGGGAAGGCTATGATGGCCGGGATGACAAGCAGCCAGAAGTAACGCCGGCCGAACATCCACAGGATATTGCCGAAGCGGGCACCGAACACCTTGCGGATGGCCACTTCGCGACGACGGCGCTCGGTGTCGATGGTGATGGCTGAATAGACACCCAGTAGCGTGATAATCAGACAGACGATAGAGAAGAAGAGTATCACCTTCTGCATCTGCATTTCAAAGCCATGGGCCTCTTCAATGTCTTTCATCAGTGTAGAGATTTCCGGCTCTACGTTTTCTGGGAAAACTTTGCGCAACTCTTTGATGACATGCTCGCGCACAGCCTCCACCTGTTCGGGATAACACTTCAGGTAAACCCGTTGGGGTGATATATGCTGATGTTCGTCCACAATATAAAGGTAGGCCGTCAATGGCGATATATTATACGTGTAGTTTCGGCTTGACACATGGCGTACAATGCCCGTCACCTTGTAACCCGTCATGTGTTTTTCCAGATAGAAGGTCTTCCCTATAATGTCTTCTCCGAAGTTTTCAGCAAATGTCATGTCTGCCACCGCTTCGTTTTCTTTTTGTGGGAAAGTGCCGCGCACCAGTTCTACATTCATGAAATGGAAGAATTTGGGAGGAACCGTTTCATAGGATGCCATCGGAGTCACTTTGACAGTTCCTGTCTTGTCAGGTGTCGCATGCAACAACATCTTTCCCTCTTCGTCCATTACTGTACCAGGGACATTGGCTCCCGATAGCAAGTTAAGATTATGTTCCATCATCTCCTTCACTCCCGAATGGGCGGCCAATCGCTGGCACACCACGGGCTTTTCCTGGAAGGGGATAGAGACAAGGTCGGTTTGTAGCGACACGGAAAGAATCTGCTCCTTC
>JAFXDL010000066.1 GCA_017516265.1 Bacteroidaceae bacterium | reverse complement strand
GAAATTGCCGAGCGTACGGGATTCTCTTCAGCCAGCTATTTCAGCCGACTTTTCCAAGAGACTTACGGTTGCAAGCCGTCGGAATATAAGGGGAATGAGTGACAATTGACAATTGGCAAGTTACGGGTCATAGAATCAAACAGTAGATGATGCTGATTCAAACGGCGTATGAACCACATTCAGTCGGTGTATGAATCCGGTTCAAGTGACAAATGAGGTGTTTTCAACATTTGTTGCATCCGAAATCAACATTTGTATCCCTCTGTTTTATGTAATAAGTGCTAATTTTGCATCCGGAAACAATAATTCATAAATCGTATAAAGCATGAAAAAACAAATCTTTTCCTTGTTGTGCCTGATGGTGGCAATGACCACTCAGGCGCAAACCGTGACTCAAACCAAGTATGGCGTGAAGGTGGATGCTTCCAAGGCAGGTGTGCCCACCACGGAAGTGACCGTTTATACTCCCTCTATCATCCGTGTGACCAAATATGCCGATGGGTTGAAGCAGATGCCTGCGAAGAAGAGCTACTCGGTGATACTTGAACCTACGGGTGTTGATTTCCAAATGCGTGATGTAGAATCTTCGGTTGCCATTACAACGGAGCAGATGACCGTGACTATCGACAAGCAGACAGGTGTCGTGTGCTTTGCAAAAGGGCAGAAGATGCTCTTGCAAGAGGTGGCTGTTGCTGAGGTGAAAACAATTACGACAGGAGCCGACAAGGGCAAATATGAGATTGCTCAGAATTTCCGTCTCGACAAGGATGAAGCCATCTTCGGATTCGGCCAACGTGGAAGCAGGAATCTGAACCAACGTGGCGAAAAAATCAAGATGTGGAATACGAACGGAAACATCACCATCCCTTACTTCGCTTCGGACAAAGGGTATGGCTTCTATTGGGACAATGCCGGACGTTCGCGCTTTGAAGATAGCGAGAATTTGACCCGCTTTACCTCTGAAGTGGCTCAAGGTGTGGATTACTACTTCATCTACGGTGGTGGTTCACAAGATGCTGTGATGGCTTCCGTGCGCCAACTTTCGGGACAAGCCACCATGTTCCCCCTTTGGTCAATGGGATTCTGGCAATGTCGTGAACGCTACAAGACGAGCGACGAACTCTGCGAGGTGCTCGACAAGTACCGTGAACTGGAGATTCCTCTCGACGGTATTGTGCAGGATTGGCAATATTGGGGATGCGACTCCAACTGGAATGCCATGAAGTTCATGAACCCCTATTATATAAATAAGGTAGGCGACGAGCAGTGGGCCAAATATCTGCCCGATGACTTGAAACCCTTGGCCAAGGAGTATGTGGAGAAGGGCCTTGAACCACGCATCAAGAGTCCGCAGGAGATGGTGGATTATGTGCATAGCAAGAATGCACACCTGATGATTTCCATCTGGGCAAGCTTCGGTCCTTGGACAGAGCAATATAAGGAGTTGGAGAAAATTGGTGCCCTCTATCCTTTCGACACATGGCCACGCAACCGGGGTGTGAAGCCCTACGATCCCTTCAATCCCAAGGCGCGCGATATCTATTGGAAGTATCTGAAGAACCTCTACGATATGGACATTGATGCCTGGTGGAGCGATTCTACAGAGCCTGACCAGTTTGACCAATCGGGTGATGACGAACACATGACAAACGACGGTACTTGGCGGAGTGTGAAGAATGCCTTCCCGCTGATGAGTAACAAGGGTGTGTATGAAAACCTGCGCAAACAGAAGAAGAACAACAAACGCTCTTTCCAGATGACACGAAGCAGTTCGTTCGGTATCCAGCGTTATGCCACTTTCAGTTGGAGTGGCGATATCACCAGCAATTGGCAGGTGATGAAGGCGCAGATTCCTTCAGGATTGAACTATGTGACCTGTGGTATCCCCTTCTGGAATACCGATATTGGCGGATTCTTCGGATGGGACATCAACAACGATACACACGACCCCTTTGCCAAGGAGTTGCAGGTGCGCTGGATGCAATGGGGATGCTTCATGCCCTTGATGCGTAACCACCGTTCGGGACCTATGTTGAACGAGCTCTACCACTATGGAAAACCGGGTGAATGGGCCTTTGATGTACAGAAAGACTTTATTGAATTGCGCTACCGCCTTTTACCTTATATATATAGTATGATGGGCGAGGTGGTGCAACGTAGCGGTTCGATGATGCGTCCGCTCTTCTTTGACTTTGCTCATGACAAGCGTGCCATCAATCTGACGGACGAGTACCTCTTCGGGCGCTCTATTCTTGTAAAACCGGTGACCGACCCGCTTTATACCTTCCAAGAGGGCAAGAAGGGGTTTGCCATCTATCCCGAATTGGAAAAAGCTGCTGCTCCCGTAAGTGTCTATCTGCCTTCGGGTGCCGATTGGTATGACTTCTGGACAAACGAACTGGTTGCAGGTGGTCGCTCCATCAAACGGTTGGCTCCTATCAGCCTTATCCCTGTCTATGTGAAGGCCGGTAGCATCCTGCCCTTCGGCCCTGCTGTGCAATATTCGACAGAGAAGCCTTGGGACAACCTCGAAATACGTGTTTATCCTGGTGCTAACGGAGAGTTTGTGCTCTATGAAGACGAGGGCGACAACTATAATTATGAGAAGGGAGCCTTCAGCGAAATCCCCTTCCGTTGGGACAACGACCACGGTACGCTCATCATCGGAGCGCGCAAGGGTAAGTTCAAAGGCATGTTGGGCAAGCGTAATTTCCGCATCCATCTGGTGACTACAGATAGTCCTGCGGGCGATACTGAAGCTACCACTTACAATGCCGTAGTGGCTTACGAGGGTAAGGAAGTGCGCGTGAAACTTTGCGAAGGCATAGTGCCTGACGGACGTGAGGATGTGAGCCACCTGATAGCCAATCCCAGTTTTGAGGTTGATGGACGTTCGGGTGACAAGTTGGAGCCACAGGGATGGACGGTAAATAGTCCCACCTCGTGGTGGGGTATCAATGGTCACGGAAGTGGCGAACCAAAGGCTACACACGGAAACTACATCTTCGGTGTGTGGGATGAAGCAAATACCCACAAGGCAACAATCAGCCAAGTGCTGAAGGACCTGCCTGCCGGCAATTATGAATTGTTGGTAGATATGCATGCGTCAAATACACCGTCCGCCATTCGTGTGGGCAACCAGCGTTTGTTTGCAGGAAAGAATGTGGCATACTTCCGTGACCAGGTGAAGCGTCCGGGTACTCGTGACAATTATCCGATGCAGACAATCAAACTTGCTTTCACCCAGACTACGGATGGTGAACCGCTCACCATTGGTGTATCTACCGATGGTGCACCTTCGGCCACTTGGTTCAAGGTGGACAACTTCCGCTTGCTTAAGGTGACGGAGTAGAAGACAGAGGTAGTGCCATCAATCAAAACCTCCCCGTCTGTTCTTTTTAAGGCACGGATTACACGGATTGCACGGAAAGATTATTATTAGTGTCCGCTAAAACTTTTACGGTTATGTTGGCTTCACGGTTCATGATGTCTCTGTCACCCTGAGCGTAGTCGAAGGGTCTATCAGTCAGAGTATTATAAAATGTTTTGCTCGTAGATCCTTCGACTTCGCTCAGG
>JAFXDL010000065.1 GCA_017516265.1 Bacteroidaceae bacterium | reverse complement strand
CTCACCGGGACGGAGGCCAGTATACTTGATCTCGATGTCCTTGTCGGGACGGAAACCGGAGAGCTCGATCATGCGACGGGCCAAATCGGCTATCTTCACAGGTTCGCCCATATCGAAGACGAAGATCTCGCCTCCATTGCCCATGGTACCGGCTTCGAGCACCAAACGGCAGGCTTCGGGGATGGTCATGAAGAAGCGGATGATATCGGGATGCGTAACCGTAACCGGACCGCCATTCTTGATCTGTTCCTTGAAACGGGGAATCACAGAGCCATTGCTGCCCAAGACATTGCCAAAACGGGTGGTGATGAACTTGGTCTTGCCGGCTACTTCGCCCTTCTGGATGGCTCTATTGAGGCTCTGTACATAGATTTCGGCCAGACGCTTGCTACAGCCCATGATGTTGGTGGGGTTCACGGCCTTGTCGGTACTTACCATCACAAACTTCTCGATGCCGTACTTCACCGCGATATCGGCCACATTGCGCGTACCATATACATTGACACGGATGGCTTCGCAAGGATTTTCTTCCATCAAAGGAACATGCTTATAGGCTGCGGCATGGAACACCACCTGGGGATGGTAGGTGCGGAAGGCAAACTCAAGGCGTTCCTGGCTGCGCACATCGCCAATGACAGGGATGAACTTCAGGCGGGGGAACTTCTCCTCGAGCTCGAGGCGGAGGTTATGCATAGGGGTTTCGCCCATATCGAAGCATACAAGGTAGCGCACATCGAACTTGGCGAGCTGGCGGCAGATTTCGCTACCGATACTACCGGCTGCACCGGTAACCAGCACGCACTTGCCCTGCAGCAGGGAGCCGATTTCTTTCATATTGATCTTGATCTCGTCGCGACCCAGGAGGTCTTCGATATTGATGCGACGGATGGAACGGTGGAAGACTCCGTCTTTCATCTCTTCGGGGTTAGGCACCACCAGCACACGGAGGTTGAGCTGCTCGCAGAAACGGATAAGGCGCTTCTCTTCTTTCTGGGCCAAGGCCATGTTGGGGAAAAGAATACCATCGATATTGTTGTGCATCACAATCTTCTTGAGTTCGTCCTGGGAAGAGGCGCTATAGACACGCTGGCCGGAAAGGAGGTAGTGATGCTTGCGGGAGTCCATCAGAAGGAAGCCTCGTACCAGATGGTCGGTCATGTAGACCTTGGTACTGCCCTGAGCAAGCTTGACACTCTCGTCGTCCACTCCGTACACAAGAATGTTCTTCTTCTTGCTATAGGTGCTGAGCAGAATGACATTATAGACATTGAGCAGGAAGATGCGGAAAATGAGGAGGGCCACAAAGGTGACGAAGAAATCGGCACAGAGGAACAGCAACTGGCGGCCGGGGAGCAACAGGGTGAAGCTGAGGATAAGGCCGAACAGGGCTTCCTTGACAACCACCATGAGCAGCAGGCGCCAGATTTCGCGCAACGTGGAGTAGCGGATGACATTGGCGTACGACTTGAACAGCAGCATGGACAGTACCGTAGACACCAGGGACAGGGCACTGAGCTGCCAAACATGAGGGGGACTGATCGTATAACGCAAGGTTTGAGTGACTACGAGGAGCACAAACAGGGTAGAGAGTACGGCAAGAGCAACATCGAGGGCAAATACCACCCAACGATTCATGAATCTGACTTTGCTGAGACGAAGAATCAACAACTTCAGACGGGATTTGAACTTAATCATAAATAAACTGTTAATTATGCAGGAAAAGCATCAAACGAAGCCTTCATCGTCGTCATCGGGCAACGGATGGGCATGCTTTACACTGTGATACACACAAAGGCCAACCACCAAAAGAAGGGCCGGAATTAAGAGTAAAAGGGTCATGAACAGAAGGAAACTGTATGACACAAACAGACAAACAACGAAATATTACTCGCTGTCTATCAAAATATTGTAAAAAAACATGATTATTTTTTCTTCCAAGAAAGTTCCCCCGAACCAAGGGAATCTACAGGGGCCAAACAAGGATTGAACGCATCGTAAGGCCGCTTTATCTATGCAAAGATAGGAACAATATTTCGATTAAAAAAAGAAATTGTGCAAAAATAACGCTTGCCAATTCAAAAGACTTGATTACATTTGCGGGAAATTTAACGAATATGTGGCAATTAATCAGACTGACCAACAAGAAGGACCAGAAGCTGGCAGAACAGGAATTAAGGAATTCGGGGATGCCGTTCTGGAGCGTATCGAAATTGGCGGAGCAACATCATACTCAACCGGCCATCGTTTCGCTACTGACCAAAACGGGCGGAAGGATGTACTTACTGGACGGAACGGACAAGGGGGCTACGGATGAATTCCTGAGCGGACACAAGGAGCTGTTCCAACGGGTAAGGTGCCGCATCGGGAAAGCAGGACATGTACAGATGGACCAGGAGGGTTTCGACCAACTGATACGGATACTGCAGCTGCCGGAAAGCTACAAGGTGATTGAAGTGGAGGAGCTGCCGGAGGAAAGCCGGCTGAAGGAGATGGTGATTCCATACGGTCCGGTAAAGGGACTGCAAGGGAGATTCCTGAACACAAAAACGCCTTCGGGAAAGCGGTTGTTCCTGTCGGTACTTTCGCTGTTCTACATGGAGGTTAGGGTGCCCATCAAAGACGTTAAGAAAAATAAACAGGAATTAAGCATGGAGGTGTCGTACCTGATGGACCAGCGGGCTCCACATTGGTACATGCTGACAAGCACCAAAAAGGAGTACATAGAACGGTTGATGGGTGAAACACTGAACGTATGGCAGCAAGGGGATGATTATGACCCGATAGTGACTACCCTGAGCAACGAGGTGACGGGCATTACCCTACAGACTACACGATACTTGTACCAGGCCATCTACTACCGACCGGGAAAGGATGGTAACATCGAGGAAATCAACCTGATGCCGCATCATTTCTTCTTCCGCACCAACCGGTACGACCTGGAGACATTCAGGGGAAGCGGCTTTGACAGCCACATCTATGTGATACGCAAAAGTGACGGTACGCCCATCGTCATTCCCGATGTACAGATGCGGATTTTTACCCGTTTCTTAAAAGAACGATCGGAAGCCACCGAGATTCTTTACGAGGAATACCGGAAGGGGGATACAGCCCGTATCACCATGGGGATAGAGAGCAACAACGAGATCGAAGGAACGGTGGAAATTGTTACAAAAAACCATTACATACTGGTGAGCGAAAATGGCTTCAAAATCAACGTAAAGAAAGGAAAAAAGAAATAACAAAAAAGGTGAATGCAATTGCATCCACCTTTTTTTAGAGCCTCTTGTCGGATTCGAACCAACGACCCCGAGATTACAAATCACGTGCTCTGGCCAACTGAGCTAAAGAGGCAGTAGAGCGGAAAACGAGGCTCGAACTCGCGACCCTAACCTTGGCAAGGTTATGCTCTACCAACTGAGCTATTTCCGCATACTTGTAGTCCGTGGGGGAATCGAACCCCCCTTGCAAGAATGAAAATCTTGAGTACTAACCGATATACGAACGGACCAT
>JAFXDL010000064.1 GCA_017516265.1 Bacteroidaceae bacterium | reverse complement strand
ATCACTTGCTTGTTTTCGTCTGTTGAAAACTGTTCGAACTCTATTGTTCATAGTGTAACACATTTGTGAGAAGTGTAACACAACTGCTGTAACACAAAAACCGTCCTAAAGTGGCTTTTCATGTCCAACGGTGTCACCTTTTCTCTTTTTTTTATTGGTGCCACACTCTAAGTGAAAAACCTGATTCTGATTTCTAACCCTTTGATAGTCAAAGGCGATGAGGAGTTTGGAAAAAGAAAGGGACTTTTTCAAGTCCCTTCTTTCAGTGATCCGCCTGGGGCTCGAACCCAGGACCCCAACATTAAAAGTGTTGTGCTCTACCTGCTGAGCTAGCGAATCAATCCTCTTGTTTGCCGTTAAGCGGGTGCAAAGATACTGTCTTTGTGTGAATTGACCAAACTTTTTCAGGAAAAAGTGAGGAGAAGGCGCTAAAAAAGGGATATCCCTGCCTGTTTAAGGTGCTGAAATAGGCAGGAATGATGGCTTTAGGATGTCTTTTCGTTGGCGCTTGGCTGAGGTTGAACCGGCTTTTTGGCCGGGCGTCTCCGTCGGGGTTTGCGTGCTTTTTCTTGCTTGGACGAGTCGCCAGGATGGGCTGTTGGGGGTTGTGCAGCACTCTCTCCGTATCGGATGAATTGCTTGTAATAGGCCAGAATAAGGGTGGTGAGCGGCAGGGCGATAATCATACCCAGGATACCGAGCAGGCTTCCCCATACTGAGAGGGAGAGCAGGATGACGGCGGGATTGAGTCCTGTAATCTTGCCCATTACTTTGGGCACGATGATGCCGTCCTGAATGACTTGCACTACGCAGAAGACCACCAAGGCCAAGGCCAGTATCAGCCAGAAGTTTCCGCCCGTATCGGCTGCTTTCAACAGGGCCAACAGTACGGTGGGCACCAAGGCTACCAGTTGCAGATAAGGAACCATGTTGAGCAATCCGATGAAGAGGCCGAAGCCGATGGCCAGGGGAAAGTCGATGATGAGGAAACCGATGCTGAAAAGCACGCCTACCAAGAAGGCTACCAGCGCCTGACCACGGAAATACCGGTTCATGCTCACTTCTACATCGGTGGCTACGGCTTGTACAAAGTCGCGGTGCTTGGCAGGGATGAGTTTGAGCCATCCGTTGGCGATGGATTCGTAGTCGAGCAGGATGAAGAAGATATAAAGCAGGATGATGAATGAGGCAAAGATGCCTACCACGAAGCTGACCGAATGGTTGACGATGCTCCACACCTTGGGCATGAGGCTGCGTACGGTGTTGGCCAGATTGTCTTCGGTGAAGAACTGTTGCAGATAATGCAGGTCGATGTTCTCCTTGATGAAGTTCTCCACCGTGCCAGGAATACTGGCGTTGCGGCTTCCTTGGGCGAAGTACTGCATCAGCAGGTCCTTCAGTTTCACAAACTCCTCTACTACCGAAGGTACGAAGAAGATGCCGGCCAACGTCAGTATCACCACTACCGTCAGCATGGCGCTCAGGATGGCCACTACACGGTTTTTCAGTCCTAACCGGTACTGGTAGAATTTCACCAGCGGATAGAGGAAATAGGCCACCAGCCAGGCAACGAAGAAGGGGAGCAGTGCACCGCTCAGGTGATCCATCAGGACAAAGAGGGCCACTAGGATTGCGGCCGTCAGTGCACCGCGAATGAAACTGTCGAACGTAATTTTCTTTTCCAGCATATATCTTACTTTTTCAGGACGGAGGCAAAGGTAGCTCATTTTTTTCAAATTTCACCATTCTATATATATAATAATGTAAATGAGGGATGAAAGTTGAAGTGTAGGCGAAATATCTGCGGAGCAACAGTATTTTAACAATGATCTGTCTTTTTGTAGAAAAGGTTGATTCTTTAAGAGTCAACCTTTTCTACAAAAAGACACAAGGACAGGCAGAGATGTATATTGAACTTTGAACCTTAACCTTTAAACTTTGAACCTTGAAGCACAAATAACTGTTAAAAGATGCATCATTTTCTACGTTTCCCTGTGATTTCTTCCTACATTTGCACCTGTAGCTAGGTGGCGCTTGTGTCCGTAGCTCATCATTCTTAACAGAAAAGATATGGGAATACTGTATGTTGTACCTACTCCGGTAGGAAATCTGGAGGATATGACCTTCCGTGCTATCCGTGTATTGAAGGAGGCTGACCTGATATTGGCTGAGGACACCCGCACCTCTGCCAAGTTGCTGAAGCATTATGAAATCAAGGTCCCGATGCAATCGCACCACAAGTTTAATGAACATCAGATGGTCGAGAGTGTTGTCAATCGCATACGGGGTGGGGCTACAGTGGCCCTTATCAGCGATGCGGGTACTCCGGGTATCAGCGATCCGGGTTTCCTTGTTGTCCGCGAGTGCGTACGTGCCGGCATTCTGGTGCAATGCCTGCCCGGTGCTACAGCCTTTGTGCCAGCCTTGGTCAGCAGTGCTTTGCCTTGCGAGCGCTTCAGTTTCGAGGGTTTTCTGCCGCAGAAGAAAGGCCGTATGACCCGCCTGCAGGCTCTGCAAACCGAGGAGCGCACCATGATTTTCTACGAATCGCCCTATCGGGTGGTGAAGACGCTTGAACAGTTTGCCGAGTACTATGGGGCTGACCGTCAGGTGGCTGTCTGTCGCGAGATTTCCAAGGTGCACGAGGAGTGTGTACGCGGTACACTGGCCGAAGTGGTTGCCCACTTCAAGGAGCACGAGCCACGCGGAGAGTTTGTCATCCTGCTGGCAGGCAATAAGGGGAAAGGGAAAAGTGAAGAGTGAAGAGTGAAGGACTGGGGAAATCCTATACTCTGAATGAAGAAGATATGTTTACTAATGTTTTTAAATAAAAATTTGTCTATGAAGAAGTTATTGTTGTTTGTCGCATGTGCCGCCATGTTGGCTGCGTGCGATGGTTTTGGAGGTAAGCAGAAGCAGTTGCAAGCCCAGGTTGACTCCTTACAGGCTGCTCTTGACCAGAAGACTGGCGAAGAGGCCGAATTGATGAATACGTTCAACACCGTGCAGGAGGGTTTCCGCCTGATGGCCGAGGCTGAGGGCCGTGTGTATGCGCAGAAGGAAAAGGGACTTTCGTCCGTTGAGCAGGTGAAGACAGACATGGCCTTCATTGCCCAGACGATGAAGGATAACCGTCAATTGATTGAAGATTTGAAGAAGAAACTGTCCGCCAGCACCACGGCTACGGCTCAGATGAAGCAGACGCTGGACAACCTTACCACCCAGTTGGTGGAGAAGAGCCAGCAGTTGGCTCTCTTGCAAGACGAGTTGGCTTCCAAGAATATTCACATTGCGGCGCTCGACTCTGTCATTGCCAGTCTCCATACGGATGTAGCGCTCCTCCGTGCCGAGAATCAGTCAAAGGACCGCACCATCACGGCACAAGACAAAGCGCTGAATGCCGCTTGGTTTGTTTATGGTACCAAGAAGGAGTTGAAGGAGCAGGGCATTGTAGATGAACGCTTCCTGGCCAAAGACCGCGTGTTGCAGAACAGCGATTTCAACAAGGATTATTTCACTCAGATTGATATCCGCAAGGACAAAATCATCAAGCTCCACTCCAAGAGTGCCAAGCTACTGACCACTCACCCCGATGGTAGCTATGAGTTCATCAAGGACGAGAAGGAGCAGCAGGTTCTCCTCATCGAAGACCCCACAGAGTTTTGGAGTGTATCGCGCTATCTGGTGATTCAGGTGAAATAAGTGCAGATGCACAATAACTGAAAAAGACACAGAGAAATCTCAGATTGCCTGAGTTGCTCTGTGTCTTTTGTGTTTCATGAACCGAAACACCTCTTTTTCTTATTTCAATAGTTCTTTTTCTGCTTGCTCTACGGATTCGAAGTTGAATCCGTTGATGACCTGTTGCATCAGGGTTTCGATGTGGTTGTTGCAGAGGTTTCCGATACTGCCGGCATGGGTGTGGCAGACTTGTTTGTTGTGGGTGAAATGACCCGCCTCGATATCCAGTCCTACTTTCTTGTAAGCATCGCGGAAGGGCATTCCCTCGGCGGCCAGACGGTTTACCTCTTCGACACTGAACATGTAGAGGTAACGGTCGTCATCGAGGATGTGTTCGTTCACCTTGATGCGGTTGATGATGTAGGCCGTCATGCGCAGGCAGTCCTTCAGTTCTTCGAAAGCGGGGAGGAAGACTTCTTTGATGATTTGTAAGTCGCGGAAGTAGCCTGATGGCAGATTGTTGGCTATCATCATGATTTGCTGTGGCAGGCTCTGAATCTTGTTGCACTTGGCGCGGGTCAGTTCGAATACATCGGGGTTCTTCTTGTGTGGCATGATGCTGGAGCCAGTGGTGCACTCGTCGGGAAGTTTGACGAAACCGAAATTCTGACTGTTGAACATGCAGGCATCGAAGGCCAGCTTGCCGATGGTGCCGGCAATGGATGCAAGGGCGAAGGCTACGTTGCGCTCCATTTTACCGCGTCCCATCTGGGCATATACCACGTTGTAGTTCATAGAATCGAATCCCAAGAGGCGGGTGGTCATCTCGCGATTAAGTGGGAAGGAGGAACCATAGCCTGCAGCTGAGCCGAGGGGGTTGCGGTTGCACATGCGATAGGCTGCTTGCAGGAAGGTGAGGTCGTCCACTAGACTCTCGGCATAAGCTCCGAACCACAGGCCGAAGGATGAGGGCATGGCAATCTGGAGGTGGGTATATCCGGGCATCAGTACGTCCTTGTAGCGATTGCTTTGTGCGATAAGTTCTTTGAAGAGGATTTCTACCTCTTCGGTTATTTCGCGCAGTTGGGCACGGGTGAAGAGTTTGAGGTCAAGCAGTACTTGGTCGTTGCGTGAACGTCCGCTGTGTATCTTTTTGCCAACGTCGCCTAGTTTGCGGGGGAGCATGAGTTCCACTTGTGAGTGTACATCTTCTACTCCCTCTTCGATGATGAATTCACCACGTTCGGCAATGGTGTGTATGTTCTTCAGTTCGGCCAACAATGTCTTCAACTCGTCGGCAGTCAGCAATCCGATGCTTTCAAGCATGGTAATGTGGGCCATTGAACCGAGTACATCGTGTTTGGCCAGATAGAGGTCCATCTCGCGGTCGCGGCCGACGGTGAACCGTTCAATCTCTTCGTTTACTTGTACGTTCTTTTCCCAGAGTTTTTGAGCCATAATATTTTAATGTGATAATGTGATAATGTGCTAATGTGCCAATATGCTAATGTGCTAATATGCCAATGTGCCAATGTGATAATTTGCCAATATGTTTATGTGCTAATGTGGCAAAGTGCCGCAGGGTTATTAGCACATTGGCATATTAGCACATTAGCATATTAGCACATTAATAAGGAATTTGTGCAATCATCTCGGCCATCTTTTCCAGTCCTTCTTGGAGGGGCTTGGATACCATGCCTTTGATAAATGGGTTGAGTTCGGCCTTGACGGTGATTTTCATCTTGCACTGTGATTCATCGGTAGCCACCAGCTGAATCCACAAGTTGAAGGGCAGGGGCGAATTGGCCGTTTCAAACTTTACCAGTTTGCACGGTTCGCGCTCAATGATGCGCAGGCATACATTGCCCATGGGGGAAACGGTGAAATTGATGGAATCGGTGTCGAACTCGAAATTCTGAATCTTGTCTTGCGGGATGCGGTCTTTGACTTGCTCCAAATTATTGAGGTCTGAGATTTTGGAGTAAACCGCTTCCTGACTGAAGGGGATTACTTTAATGCTGCTTTCAAATGTTGTCATAAAAATAATATGCTAATGTGCCAATATGTCAATATGCTAATGTACCACACGATTACATTATCGGCACATTAGCATATAAGCATATTGGCATATTAAAATTTTATCCTTCCCAGTGTGCAGGGTCTTTTCTCCATGCATCCAATACGGGGATATCTTGGGCGCTGATGTATCCGGTTTTCAGGGCTACGTCGAGTACAGCCTCATAGTTGGTGAGAGTTACCAGTTTTACTTTGGCGGCTTTGAATGCCTCGATGGCTACGGGGAATCCGTAGGTGTATGATGCTACCATGCCGATAACTTCGCAACCGTCACGACGGATGGCTTCTACTGCTTTCAAACTACTACCTCCAGTAGAGATGAGATCTTCAATGACTACTACTTTCATTCCCGGACGCAATTCGCCTTCGATGAGGTTCTCCAAGCCATGGTCTTTGGGGGTTGAACGAACATAAACAAAAGGCAGATTCAAAGCATCAGCAACCAATGCTCCTTGGGGGATGGCACCTGTGGCTACACCGGCAATGGCATCCACTTCACCGAATTGCTCTTGGATGAGGCGAGCAATTTCCAACTTTACAAAATTGCGCAATGCTGGGTAAGAGAGGGTCTTACGATTGTCGCAATAGAACGGAGACTTCCATCCTGAAGCCCATGTGAAAGGGTTGGCGGGCTGCAATTTGATGGCCTTGATTTTCAGTAGTTTCTCAGCGAAAAGCTTCTCTAATGTTTTCATAAAATGATTTATTCTTAGGATATATGGGTGCAAAAATAGGGAAAGAAGTTGAATCTTCAAAGAATTAGCGCATTATTTTTTGGTGGAGCCTAAAAAATAGCCTGTTACCATGCGGTCGTTTCCGTAAAAATCTTGTAATAGCCTCACTTTTGTGAATCCGGCTTCTTCCATCAGAAGGGCCGTTTCTGTGGCATGTGCGCGGTTGGCCTCAAAATAGAGATGTCCGCCATTGTTCAACAAACCGTCTGTTGCGCGTGTCACTATAGTGCGATAGAACAGAAGCGGATCGTTGTCAGGGACGAACAGAGCCGTTTCTGGTTCCCAATCAAGGACGTTGCGCTCCATTTGTGTGCGTTCGCTGTCCTTGATGTAAGGCGGATTGCTGACGATGAGGTCGAACCCTCCTTCTGCAGGGACGGGGCTTTTCTCGGGGCAAAGGATATCGTGTCGGTAGAACTGTACGTGAGTACGCATTGCCTCATTGTTTTTTCGGGCAACTTCCAGTGCTTCGGATGAGATGTCCCATCCCTCAATATGACTTTCGGGCCAATGGTGTGACAGGGTGATGGGGATACATCCGCTGCCTGTTCCTATATCGAGTACCCGATGAGGGGGTAGGGGGTGCTCCTCTAAAAGCAAATTGACCAGCTCTGCCGTTTCTGGGCGAGGAATCAGAACGTTGGGATTCACCTGAAAATGTAATCCGCAGAAAGTGGTATGGCCTAATACGTACTGTACAGGTTCATATTTTTGCAAGCGTAGGATAATATTTTCGAGTTTCTGCTCGTCATTTTCCGATAAATGTATATCTTTGCCCATGTAAATCTCCATGGGGCTGATGCCAAAGGAGTCAGTCAGTACCATTCGGGCGATGGCGGAAGCTTCTCCTGCAGGATAGCAGGATTGTAGGGCTGTACGCAAGGTGATGAGTGGATTGGACATAATCTTTCTTACATATATATAATAAGGTATAGGACTTTGGACACTTAAGCAGGGACAAAGATAAGTATAAAAAACGAAACAGAAGTATGACTGAAGATGAAAAATACATGACCCGTTGCATTCAATTGGCGCAGTGTGGACGGTATCATGCGGCACCCAATCCTATGGTTGGGGCAGTGATTGTGTGTGACGGACGTATCATAGGTGAAGGGTATCATATCCGATGTGGCGGTCCTCATGCCGAAGTGAATGCTGTGCGTTCGGTGCATCCGAAAGACAAGGATTTGCTGCAGCGTGCTACCATTTATGTCAGTTTGGAGCCTTGTTCGCATTATGGGAAGACTCCACCTTGTGCAGACTTGATTATCTCATGTGGCATACCCCGTGTGGTGGTGGGGTGTGTAGATCCTTTCTCGGAAGTGTCAGGGCGTGGTATCCAAAAATTGCGCGATGCCGGCATCAGTGTTACGGTAGGGGTGATGGAGCAGGAGTGTTTGGCTTTGAATAGGCGCTTTATTGTGAATCATACCGAGAAGCGTCCTTATGTGATTCTCAAGTGGGCACAATCTTCTGACAGATTCATTGACCGGTTGCGCAGTTCCTCACAGGAAGCGCCAGTAGTCTTTTCAACTTCTGAATCTTCAATGCTTGTCCATCGTCAGCGTGCAGGGGTACAGGCCATTATGATGGGGTGGCGTACGGCATTGTTGGACAACCCTTCGCTCACTGTGCGTCATTGGCCGGGCGATTCGCCTTTGCGGATTGTAATTGATCGCGACTTGTCTCTTCCTGAGGAGTTACATCTGTTTGACGGTACAGTACCGACACTCGTGTTTACAGCTTGTACGGATGTGCCCGTCCGCCAGGGTGTAGAGTTTGTCACGCTGGACTTCAAGCACTCGGTTCTTCCACAATTGTTGGCCGAACTGTATGCCCGTCGGGTACAGTCATTGTTGGTAGAGGGTGGTGCCGCACTGTTGCAGAGCTTCATCGATGCCGGATTGTGGGATGAGGCTCATGTGGAGACGGCTCCTTTTGCTTTACTCGAAGGGGTAGCGGCTCCTGTCTTTCCTGTCGATTTCTGTAGCGAAGTGCAATATATAGGCAAGAACAGGAAGGATGTGTATCGGAAATAAGTTGTGATAGAATATGAAAAAGCCCGCCTCCAAGACCGAAGTCTAACGGAAGCGGGCACTCACCCCTATTGGTTGGGGTATATGGACTCGAACCATAAATGACAGGACCAGAATCTGTAGTGTTACCATTACACCATACCCCAATTTTGCTAATTGCGGTGCAAAGGTAAGGACATTTTGTGATACCACCAAGTTTTTTTAGAAAAAAGTTCAGTCAAGATCCTTTTTTTTCTGTTTTTTCTTCGTTTCTTGAGAGCATATCAGTGCTTTTTTATCACCTTTTTCCCTTGATGGATATAGATTCCTTTAGCCGGATTCTTCACTTGACGTCCTTGCAGGTCGTAGTAAGGCGCTTTGCCGTCGGCTGCATTCATCTGTGGCAATCTGATGCCTGATACAATGGGGGCTAGATTGATGTAGAAGAGGTTGAACGTGCGGTCTTTGGTGATTTCGTGTGTTCCGGCAGGCAATATTTGTGTGATGATGTGGCTGTCGGTGGCACTGATACTGGTTCCGTCAATCTTGATATTGGGTATAGTGCCTTCGGCGAACACCAGTGTCAGTACCATTTCCTCGGTTGTCGTAAAGCGGATGCTGGTGCTGCTTTCGATTTTCAGGCAATCGGTATAGGTGGTGCTGTTGACGGTGGCTTGTCCTTTGCTGTTGGAATAGTTACCCACGATGGTGTAGAAACTGTTGGAGGGTTTCCGTCCGGTAAAGTGGCAGACATAGTTTCCGTCGGCAGGTACAGAAGGGGTGTCGGGCGTGTCTTCGCCTCCTTCTTCAGGTGGTGTGCCTCCTTCCTCCTTGTCATTTTCGTTGTTGCTGCCGTATATGCCCACCAGACTTGTGGTGTAGTCAGCGATGGCTTTTTTCAAAGTGGTGTTTACTTCGTAGTCGGCATCATCTACGCTATTGTCAAATGTCCATTGGAAATCTCCGTGTTGCATACGTCCGGCACCATAAGCACCAGTGACGATGGTGGGTATATCTGTCGCCAAATCAGCCGTGTAGGTGTACATCTTGGCAGGGTCGGTGTCGAAGTTGTTGTAGGTGGTTCCTCCTACCAGCGTCTTGTATGTGGCGGGCACCTGTTCGTCACGCGTGGCGGCCTCGTAGCAGTCGAAGGCTGTGCTGCTCTCTTTGTGAGTGACCAGCTGGAAGTTCGATGATTTTTCGGCATACACATTACCGTAAGCCTTTATCATTCCTCCGTTTTCGCCAGAGAAAGTACCTTTGCTCCCACCTGCCACATCGCTTCCTTGCAGAGAGATGAGCATGGGCTTGTTCACGTTGCGGAAGTAGTTGCTTTCGACGAACACATTGCTACCCATGGTTGCACCTACACCATATTTGGCCACACCGTCGAAGTAATTGTTATAGACGTGTACGGTCATGGTGCGTACGCGCGGATGTCGGCTGTCGCTATGGTCGAACCAATTGTGGTGGTAAGTAATGAAGTTTTCGCCACTTTCGCTAGTCATGCCGCACAGGGCCATTTTGCCGCAATCCCAAAAATGGTTATAGGAGAAGGTCATGTATTGCGAGTCGCCCTTGCAATCCAGCGAACCGTCCCCTTTGGCTTGGTCGCTGTCGCCACCTGTCTGTCCGTAGAAGAAGTCGATGTGGTGCACCCAGCAATGGCTGTTGTCGGTGTCGATGGAGATGCAGTCGTCCATGCACAGCATGATGCCCAAATTGCTGATCTCCACACTCTTGCAGTTGCGGAGCAGGATGCCGAATCCGCGTATCGTGGCATCGCATCCCACACCCTCCAGGGTGATGTTCATGTCCGTATAGGCACTCTTCCCTTTGATTTGCAGCCCTTCGGAACTGCTGGAGAACTTGTCCATATCGGCAGCTTCGATGGTACCGATGATGCGGATGGCCAGTGGTGTCTTGTCGTATCCCTTTTGTCGGGCATCCATGATGGTTTGCAGGCCGGTGAAAGTCTGTGCTGTCCCTTTGCTGTTGGTTACTACCTCACATGTCACGGTTTTGGCGGTTTTGGCGGTGATGTAAATGACCTTTGCTCCATCCTTCAGCGTTCCGTCATCTTTGTAGGCGCCTATGTCTGAATGGTTGTAGTGGGCAAATCCTCCTCGGTCGTGAGCACGGACGGTAAAGGGGGCGCTTTCGCTTGTTTCACCAGTCAGTTCATGCCCGTCAGCATCCATGGCGGTTATGCAGAATTGGTACTCTCCAGCTTTCAGTCCCAGAGCATCGGCACGTCCGTAAGTGCCGTAGTTGCGAATTAGTGATGCGTCCAATGTTGTATATTCGCCTGCTGTCGGACGGTATTGTACACGATAAGTAGCTGCACCTTCTACGGGTTCCCAAGTGACGTATGCGGATTCCAACCATCCCTTTGCTTCGTTGATGGTCAGGGCTGAGGCTGATAGGGTAGCCAGTAGCGTGAGTAGATTCAGTAAAACTAAGAATTTCTTATTCATAAAATATATATTTGGTTTTTATTGGAATTTTGCGGCAAATGTACACATATTTTGCGGATTTTGCGCATAACAGTCTTCTTTTCTGAACAAATCTCTCAATCTTGCTGTTTTGTGCAATGCAAATATATGTTGCTAACCAATAAACCCATAGTCATGATTAAAAGTATTAAAGGTACAATGACCGAGAAGAACCTGCTGACCTCCTTTGCCGGTGAGTCACAGGCACGTAACCGTTATACCTTCTTTGCAAAAAAAGCGTCCGAAGAAGGTTTTGAACAGATTGCCGCCATTTTCTTGGAGACGGCTGAACAAGAGTGTATGCACGCCAAGCGCATGTTTGAGTTCTTGGAAGGCGGAATGGTGAACATCACTGCTGCTTATCCTGCGGGAGTGATTGGCACTACCCTTGAAAACCTCAAGGAGGCTGCTGCTGGCGAACATGAGGAGGCTTTTGAACTCTATCCCGCTTTTGCTGAAACGGCCGACCATGAAGGCTTCCCTAAAGTGGCAGAAATGTATCGGCGAATCATCATCTCGGAGCAGGCGCACGAGAAACGCTATCAGAAACTGATGATGAACATCGAACGCGAGCAGATTTTCGCTCGCGAGCATGAAGTTACTTGGCAATGCCGTAAGTGTGGGTACATCCATCGTGGCAAGGAGGCTCCTAAGAAATGTCCTGCTTGTCTGCACGAACAAGCTTATTTCCAGTTGGAAGAGGAGAACTTCTGATATTGTTGCACTATATATAATAATGTATAGGGTAACAGGATTGGGAAACGGCTTTTAGGAATCACTCCTCATTTCTGTGCGTGAAGTCTCATCCTTCTTTAGCAGAATATCTGTATCTCTTGTGTGGTATTATGAATGTACAGTGCCGCACTACGCTTTTGTATAGTGCGGCACTACACCATTGTGTAATGCGGCACTACACTGTATATTTTATGTTGTAAGTCGATGTATTTTCTTCAATCTTCCGACAAACGAACAACTGAACTCCGATGCGTCCGACCCTATAATAATAGGGTGTAAGCAAATTCTATGTAAGGGCAAAATCTCATTTCTTATAAAAATTCTATATTTCTTAAAAATTGAAGAAACAAGATTAAAGAAAACGAGCATAAAATGCATGGAAACTACAAAATTAACATCTTTTACACTACTTTCTTTCTCTTTTCGGACAATAACCTTTACATTTGCCCCCAATAATTTGTGAAATTAGTCAGCCTTGTTCTATTTCAAGGCCTTAAAAAGAGGAATATTAATCATTAAAAACTGGAATTATGAAAAAGATTTTATTTGCCGTTATGGCATTGTTCTTGATTGGAACTACTGTTACTTATGCACAGAAGACTACTGATGAAATCAGAAAAGAGATGAACAAGAAAGCGAGCAAAGATGCCCGTAAGGAAGCCAAACGTTTGAAGAAAGAAGGTTGGGAAGTGGCTCCTGGTGCGCTGCCCATCGACAAACAGTTGGATAGAGCCTACATGATGCAATATGATATATCAGACAGCGGTCTTCCTAAATATGTGATGGGTGAAGCCATGTCTGTAGGTGAGCATTATGATGCTGCTAAAATGCAAGCTTTGCAACTTGCCAAGCAGAACTTGGCTGGTGGAATTCAAACAGAGGTAAGTGCTTTGGTTGAAGGTCTGGTTTCAAACAAACAATTGACTGCTGGTGAGGCTGCTTCATTGTCAGAAACAACCATGTCAAGCAAAGCTTTGATTACTCAAAACCTCGGACGCATCATAACTGTAGCAGAGATGTACCGCACTGCAGAAAATGGCAATAAAGAAGTCCTTGTGAGAATTGCTTATAATAGCGAACTGGCTATTGAAGCCGCAAAGAATGCTATTCGCCAGAATATGAAGGCCAAGGGTGATGATTTGTCTGGTAAGTTGGACGCTATTTTGGAACGCATGGTTCGTGATAGTATGAGTAATTGATAAGTGTTGTATTGATGAATTTACATTTAAAGATTATAATATGTTTGTTTTCTTGGTGCTTGTGTTTTAATGTTGGAGCACAAGGCATCAAGAAAATACGTGGAGAATACACATACTATCCACCTGAAACCGTCTCTCCTGTTGAAGCTTTCAAAACGGCTGTTGAACGAGCCAAACTTCAAGCGTTGGCAGATGAATTTGGAACATTGATTACACAAGCTGACGGATCTGTAGTAGAGAATAAGAGTGGTAAGTCGTATGTTGATTTTATTTCTGTGTCTGAAACTGTAGTGAGAGGTGAATGGCTTGAAGATATCAAAGAGCCAGAGACAGAAAGAAAGTTAATAAACGATCAGCTCGTTTATATTGCAAAAGTATATGGCAAGGCGCGTAAAATAACAACGTCAGGTGTTGATTTTAGAGCTAAGGTCTTGCGTAATGGCACAAGCGATAAGAATGTGGATGTGGAGTTTTATGCAGGTGATGATTTGTATCTTTCGTTTGAAACCCCAGTTGATGGCTATTTAGCTGTTTATTTGCAAGATGCAGAGCATAATGTGTATTGTTTGTATCCTTATCGTGAGGATACAGATGGGAAAGAATTCATTAAGCATGGGGAGCGTCATGTGTTATTTTCACGAAAAGAGGCGCCAATTGATAAAAAGGATTTAGTGGACGAATATTATTTGACAGCTCAAAAAAGCATAGAGCAAAACATTATTTATATTATGTTTTCTCCGAACGAGTTTACTAAGGCAACTGATGTTACTGCTGAAACAAATCTGCCACGAATGCTTTCGCAGAGTGAATTTATTAAATGGAAAAATAAGTGTCGGTCTCGTGATTCTGAAATGCGTGTAGATATTCAGAATATCAGTATTAAGCAAAATAATTGAATTCAGTTATAGATATGAGAAACCGAGTCCTACAGTTGGTGTCTTTTTCAGTCCTATGCTTTTTGTCTGTAAGTGTAGTTGCGCGTGACATAAAAAAAGTAAAAGGAAAAGATACGTATGTTGTTCCTGAAACAGTGACATTGGCGGAAGGAAAGAGAATAGCAATAGAACGTGCAAAAGTTGATGCTTTATCTCGTGAATTTGGTACTATCGTAACTCAAGCGCAAGGTTCAATAGTAGAAAATCGTAGTGGTAAGTCGTTAACTTCGTTTATGTCTGTAGGTGAAACAATGACTAAAGGGGAGTGGTTGGAAACGATTGGTGAACCTGTACTAGATATCAAATATGAAAATGGACATTTGGCTGTTACTGCAGAAATCAAAGGACGAGCACGTGAGTTGAAAACAGCAAAGGTCGATTTTTGTGCTAAAATATTGGGTAAGGATAAAGTTGAAAAAAGTGAGTTTTGTGCTGGTGAAGACTTATTTATGTCGTTTATATCTCCAGTGGATGGATATTTGTCTGTATATTTGATAGATGGTAATCATAGAGCCAATAGGTTGTTTCCTTATCAGAATGCAGAAGGACGAGGAGCATTTATGAAGCATGGTGAAGAGAAGATTCTTTTTGATGATCCAACGCAAATTGACGATTCTATAGATGAATATAATTTGGACTTGACTTCGAATCAAGAATTTGAACAGAACATTCTTTATATTATATATTCTCCTAATCAATATTCTATTGCTATAGATAATGGTGAAGTTAGGGAAAAGGATGAAATGTTATCATTACCCAAGAATTTGTCATATAGTGAATTTATGTCTTGGTTAACAAAATGTAGGATACTTGATTCTGAAATGCGTGTAGATATCCAAAATATCAGTATTCAAAAGAAAAAATAATAAAAACTTTTGCCTTATGAAAAAGAAAATCGCCATATTGTCACTTCTTGCATTGTGTGCCACGTCAGGTATGGCTCAGAGTTATCGGGAGCAATTTGAAGCTTTCAAGAAGGAAAGTGCAAAAACATACAATGACTTCCGCAATGAAATAAACAAAAAGTATGCCGATTTCATTCGGCAACATTGGCCTGAGCGTGAGGTGCTTCCTGCTTTGGAGAAACCCTTGGAGGACAAGCCTGTGCCGCCGGTTTTCTTTCCAGAGGAGGATTTGAACAAGGAGTATGAAGGTGAGGCTTTGCCATACGTGAAGATTCCCGTAGTTGAGCCTGCACCGCAACCTCTGCCTATTATTCCTATTGATGCTATTCCTATTACCAAACCTATATTTGCTCTCAATGATGACAAACGTTTGGAGGTAAAGCCTGTAGATATTGATGCCAAACCGATAGTGCCGTGGAATGCTACGACTATCAACAAACCAGTGATAGATGCCAAACCGGGTGAAGATTTGGCCGTCAAGCCTGTGGACATTGATGTCAGACCGATAGTCCCGAAGGATGGTACGACTATCAACAAACCCGTAATAGATGGAAAGCAGGAAGATAGAGGAGTAGCAGTCAAGCCTATTGATATTGAAGTTAAGCCAATTCCTGTTGAAAAATTCTTTGCATTCAAATTTTGGGATACGGAAGGAATGGTGCGTCTGGATGAGAACCATCGGTTTAAACTGAAGGATTGCAGTAACAACAGTATTGCTGATGCTTGGGAACATTGTTCGGGCGACAATTATAGGAACTTGATATATGATTGTTTGAAATTGCGTGAGACATATCAGTTGTGCGATTGGGCTTACTTGAATATGTTGCAAGACTTGAGCAGAGCATTTTTCGGAGGCGAGTGCAATGAAGCCACTTTCTTGACTGCTTATCTTTATTGCCAATCAGGATATAAGATGCGTATGGCCCGTAGTGGAGAGAAATTGTGTCTGTTGGTGGGAAGTAAAGAACCCATTGCAGGAAAAGGGTATTTGCTGATAGGTGGCGAAAAGTTCTATAACTTGAGTGATTCAAAAGCGACCAAATTCTCAGTTTGTGAAGTCGCATTTGAGCAGGAACAGTCTTTGTCGCTCGTCGTGACGCAGAATCCGTTGTTCTCTGTGAAAGAGACAGGCACACGTGATTTGGTTTCCAAGCGTTATCCTGAGATTACTGCTACTATAAAATCAAACAAGAATCTTTTGGATTTCTATGAAACCTATCCTTCTATATATAACGTAGAGGATGATTTCATGCGTCGTTGGGCTATTTATGCCAATACTCCGTTGGCTGATGACATCAAGGAGGATTTGTACCCTGCTTTGGAAAAGGCAGTAGAGGGATATCCGGTGAAAGATGCGGTTAACCGCTTGTTGAATTTCGTGCAAACTTCCCTAAAATATGAATATGATGATAAGGTTTGGGGATGTGATCGTGCTTTCTTTGCGGAAGAATCTCTTCATTATCCTTTCTGTGATTGTGAAGACCGTGCTATTCTTTTCTCGCGTATTATTCGTGATATCTTAGAGTTGGAGGCTGTATTGGTGTATTATCCTGGTCATTTGGCTACGGCTATCCATATTCCCGGAAACGAAAAGGGAGATTATGTGATGCTGGATGGTAAAAGATTCACTATCTGTGACCCTGCATTTATAGGGGCAAACGCAGGATTCAGTCAGCCTAATGTGGATAAGACTCAGATAAAACTGGTATTGTTGGAATAATATTGTTTTCAGATATTGGAGAAGGCAGCCGATGGGTTGCCTTTTCTCTTTTAAAGTTAAAGCTGCTATATGCCTATCATCAAAATATCATCATTGGATTATCCTGGAGTAGAAGTTTTCAGTGTGCTTACCGAAGCTCAACTCCGTAATCGTATTGAGCCAGAAAAAGGTATTTTTATTGCCGAAAGTCCGAAGGTTATTCATGTTGCTTTGGATGCGGGATATGAGCCTTTAGCGTTGCTTTGTGAAGAGAAACATATTACAGGCGATGCAGCAGACATCATCAGACGGTGTGGAGACATTCCTGTATATACAGGTGAACGTGGATTGTTGGGAAGGTTGACAGGGTATAATCTTACGCGTGGCGTGTTGTGTGCTATGCGTCGTCCAAAGAACCGATCAGTAAAAGAGATTTGTAGCAATGCCAGTCGTATTGTTGTGATTGATGGGGTAGTGGATACTACTAATATTGGTGCCATATTCCGATCTGCAGCAGCACTTGGGATTGATGCCGTATTGCTGACTCCTACATCGTGTGATCCTCTCAATCGTCGTGCTGTTCGTGTCTCTATGGGGTCTGTCTTTTTAGTTCCTTGGACTTGGCTTGATTGTCCCATTGAGAGTCTTCATCAATATGGTTTCCGTACTGCAGCAATGGCACTGACGGAAGATTCTGTAAGTATTGACCACCCTGCTTTATGTGAAGAACCCCGATTGGCTATTGTCATGGGGACTGAAGGTGATGGATTGAGTAATCATGTGATTGCTGATGCCGACTATGTGGTGCGTATTCCTATGTCTCATCATGTTGATTCTCTGAATGTAGCTGCTGCAGCTGCTGTGGCTTTTTGGGAGTTAAGAAAACGATAGGATTTTTTGTTCTTGTAACAGATCCTATTATTGGCGGAAACAATAAAAAAAGGGGAAAACCTTGTGGTCTTCCCCTTTTAAGCTTTCGCCGTAAGTAATTACTTACGCAAGCCAAGAGCCTTAACAATTGCACGGTAGCGGTTGATGTCGCGATCCTTCAAGTAGTTGAGGAGGGCGCGGCGCTTACCTACCAACATGGTCAGAGCTCTTTCTGTGCTATAATCTTTACGGTTTACCTTGAGGTGTTCCGTCAAATGGGATATACGGTATGAAAACAATGCAATCTGGCTTTCAGCTGAACCAGTGTCAGTGTTAGACTTTCCGTACTTTCCAAAGATTTCTTGCTTTTTAGCAGCGTCTAAATACATAATGAATTTAACTTTTAAAACGTAAAACTTTATTTTGCGGGTGCAAAGGTACACATTATTTTCTGACAGACAAGGGTTTTATTGAAAAAAGTTATGAAATAACTAATAAATTCTTACTTCTTCCACTGTTACCCAATCTTCATGACTGCCGAAGTAGTCGCCCCGCTTGTTACTCCAATGTGGGTGTTCACCGGCGCATTCCACTTCAAGAGTGTAATGACCGTAGGGGAGCAGGGGACTGACGTAGCGCAGGCCGTGGTCATCTACTTTGCTATAGAAGTCAATAAGGTTCGTGTGTACTGTGTCCCCTTTGCTGTCAATGATGCTGATGCGTCCGTAGCCTCCATTGTTGAATGAGTGTCCGATAACTGCAATGCGTGTGCCTTCAAAGGGAAGCGTTAACTTAGCTCCTTTTGTGCTTACCTTGAAGTTGGTGGGGATAACCGTTCCGCCTAAATCCTTGACAGGTTCCATTGTTGTGGGGTTCCATACAGGCCAATAATCTGGGATACTTACTTTCCCATCATTTATCTGCATAGGCATCCAGACATAAGTAGCCGATGAGGCTTGATGCGGATACGACCAGCGGTCGCCCATATACATATATACGATGGAATCTCCCCGATGCAGGGGTAGGATGAAAGTTGATTGCGAATTGTACGTCAGTGTCCCCTCGGGACAGAAGATGCCTTGTTTCGTCCATGGCCCCTCGATGCTGGGGGCTGTGTGGTAGAAATTGTCGTTGCGTTCCCAACTTGTCAAGTTTGAGCCAAAGAGGTAGTAGGTTCCATCTTTATGTAGCATGGCTGGTGATTCGCCACCTCCTTTGATGCCATTTGCAACTTTCTTTATTGCTTTGCGGTAGTTTTTGCTCAGTCGGTAGATGTCTCCGTGGTGCATCAGCAGGTATCCCGTACCATCGTGGTCTTGGAAGGTTCCCATATCCCATCGGCGAATAGGTTTACCCTCATAAAGTAATGGTCCGATGAAGGTATAAGGTCCTGTAATCTCTTTTGCTACGGCCAGTCCTACTTGTGGATCCTTGTAGCGCATGTCGTCTGTATGAGCCAGCATGATGTATTCGCCCGTCTTGGGACAACGCATCACTTTGGGACGTTCACCCACGCGGTTTGGACCTAACAGGCCATCTTTCTGCAAAGGGAGGGCCACTCGCTCAAATTTCCAATTTACCAAATCGGTGCTGCTATAGCACGCGAATCCGGGAAACGCGTTTGTCGTGTCACTTTTCCACTCGCCAAAGAGGTAGTATTTCCCATTTTCCTCTACAATGCAAGCTCCGTGAGCGTTTACGGGTTTACCTTGGTCATCAGTCCAGGGCACTCCATTGACGATACTGTTTGCAAACGGATCGGTCGTCTGTGCTATAGCCGTTACGGTGACCATCAAGGTCAATATCATAAATAGTTTTTTCATATCTAGTGGATGTCTTATTTATATTCTTCTGCGTTGTAGGGCGAGATGTTGTTCAGTGTTCCAATCTGGCCTTCCACAACGGGGGTAGTCAGCAGATTGTTCAAGTCTGCCGTTGTGATTCTTGTTTTTGGGGCAAAGTGTTGTGAGGTCATGTAGCGGAGCACGCTCAGGTAGAAGTGCTTGCCCTCGAGGTATTCAGTAGCTTTGTCCAAATCGGCCATGACAACGAGCAACTTGCCTTTGCCCACGGCAAATTCGAAGACAAGTCCTAGCTTATGGTTGCGCTCGATGTTGTCGATAACCTGCACGATGGGGCGGTAACCGGTCGCCGTGTTGTCCAACTTGAAGGGGTTGCTGGCCTTGATGACGGGGAACCATTGCCAATTGGTGTGTGCATCGGTGGGGAAACTGTTGAAGAGCGGGTGTGTCGGGTCGGTCAGGATGCCGAGCGTACCGGGCGACACGTGGCGGTTGTTGTTCTCCGAGATGGTCTTGAACATGCGGTAGTTCCAGTAGTCAGTTTGGAAGAGTCCGCCTACCGTCAACGTCGATTCACCGGGCATGAGCAATACCGATTCACCCTCTTCCAAGCGTTTGGCGACATCTGCGGTCAGTGTATGGGCAATGGTCACTTTTTCTTTCAGAGCCTCCAAATTGTCTTTCGTGGGATAAACCCACAATTCGTAACTGTTCGGCTCTGACTTTCCTTCGATGGCGAGGGTGAGAATGAGTTTCGTTGCATTATGGTAATTGCTCAGATCGATGTCCAGTGCTCCGGCATCGATGAGTCCGTATCCATCGTTGGCGATGGTCATTTCGCCTTGTTTGTCGCCCAATGTCCAGGTGATGCGTTTGCCGACGAGGCTCTCTTCACCGTAGTTGGCCACCTTCACTTGGGCATGAATGCCCTCGGTGTTGGTGAAACAGAATTTGTCGGCAATGAGCAAGGGTACTACGGGTGCACAGAAGCCGCGCCACTCCTCAGCGGTGCACATCCCCTTCGAGTCGAGGAAAGCATCAAGGATGCCCACGTACGCGCTACCCTGTCCGGGATAATCTTGTAAGTCGAGCAACTGGAAACCTGCCATGTTCGGTGTGCGGAGATCCATCTCGATGTCCTGCTTGTAAAGGCGCAGGCTCCATTGTCCACTGGCCTGGTGGAAAGCCTTGGCTTGGTCCCCCATGCCTGCTTTTTCCAATCGGTCGCGGAAAATCTCCATGTTGTATGGGTAGAGCGCACCAGTGTATTTCGCTATCTCGTCATAGTTCGGGTAGGTCTGGAACTGTGCCGTCTCGTGCGAGATGACGGGCACATCACATTTTGAACAGCCTTCTTCGAAGTTCATCCGTGTGTTGGGATAAAGATGGTTTATCATACCTCCGTCGGCCGCATCGGCAAAGGAGAACGAGCCACGCGTGTGGGTGTCGTAGTTTCCCCATTCCTCACCGCCTACGCGGCAGGTTACGAAGAAATCCATACCAGGCTTCACGCCCTGATAGCCTAAGTAGTAATTGGAACTGAGTGTGTAGATTTTGTCAGGTGCCATCGTGCGGAAGTGCTCAATCAGTTCTGTCATCTTGGGGATACTTCCACGCAACTCATTGCCAAGTGCAAACATGCGGAATGAGGGGTGGTGGGCATATTCGCGCATGACAGCCTCACCTTCGGCTAGCAGGAAGTCCATCAGCACAGTGTCCTTGGGGTTTACATCTCCCCAAAAGGGAAGTTCAGGTTGTAGGTAAATACCGTATTCGTCAGCTGCTACGAAGGCAGCTTCGGGCGGACACCATGAGTGGAAGCGCACGTGGTTGAGACCATACTCCTGGCATACGGCAAAATAGTGACGCCATGAATCCACATCCATAGCCACATGGCCAGTCAGTGGCCACACGCAGGCATCGTGCTTTCCGCGCAGATAGATGGGGTGTCCGTTGGCAAAGAACTGTTGTCCTTCAATATGGAAATCCTTGAAGGCCGGATGTACGGGGATCTCCTTCTTCCCGGGCAGTGAGGTCGTGAGCGTAATGTCACCGATGATACCGTTCCAATTGGTCTGCGTACTCTCGGTGTAGGCATGGCTGCTGTGATACACCTGTTCGGGTACACCACTACCATTGTCTACCATGATGGCCAGTTCGTGTGTGCCAGGTGTCAGACTTTCCGTGAGGTCAAACCGTTGGGGAGTAGAGATTAGTTCGCCTTTTCCCACCAATGTACCATCCACATACACCTTTGTGGGCTTGGTGCGCTCCAAGGTGAGATAGACGGGCTTTCCTGTCCAACTTTCGGGAATCTCTACGGTGCGGCGGTACCATGCACGTCCCTTGTAAGAGAATGGGCGTGACAGGTGTGTCGTCTCTCCCTTCCATTGGATGGAGTCTCCCTTGCGGTTCGTGTCGGTCGTGCCCGGCAGTGTCACCGTTTCGGGCATCTCATCCGTAGGTTTCATACTTCCTTCGCGGTCGAGGGCAAACTGCCACGTGCCGCTCAGGTCAATGGATTGGTTGTCGCTCATGCAAGCTTGCATCAGTAAACTTACGATGGCAAACAAAAGAGTTCCGATTTTCTTCATGATATTGAATGGTTAAGTTTGGGTTGAAAAGATAATGTATTTTTATAGGTGGGTTCTGAAAATTGTCTGTGGGAATTTTCAGAACCCACCTATGTTTGTTTTGAATTCTTGTCAGAGAGTCCTTTTATTGCTGCAATGTCTCCAGAAACTCAATCTCTACGATGCGGAGTTCATTTCGGGTTTTGTCTCCATCCTTGGCTTTGAACAGATCTAGTTCACCTGCTTTGGGCTCTACCACTTCCACAATCTGTCCGAAGGCATCGCCCTCTTGGGCTGCACCCTTCAAGCGGATGGTGATTTCGTCGGCCAGTACTGGGTGTTCGATGTTCAGATGGATGTAGCCAAGGCTCTTTTCGGTATTGCCCTTCCAGATGAGTTGCTTGCCTGCAAAAATCTCAATGGGATAGCTACGCTGACGCCAACCGGTAAGTTTCATGCAGATGTCATCCACTGCAGCGCGACGGTTGAGTTTGTAGGTAATCCAAGCAGTATTGAGTTTGCCATCATTGCGCCATTCGCTCAATTCGTTGTCATCGAAGCTGTTGGCTGCAGTCTCTTGGTTCACTCCGGCGCGTACATCTACAATCTGTACATCCACTTTCTTGTCGGTGTATGATGGCGTAAGCGGTGTCTCGCCACGCTCCAGACGGCAGGGGAGAAGTTCGCCGGGGAAGTGCTTGCTCAATCCATTTACCACTTCTACGGGGATGGTTGTCCAGTTTTCAGTGGCAGTTCCTAATCCCTCTGCTTCAGCGGTCAGTCTCACTTCACCGGCTTCGGTCGTTGAACGTACCAATACGCGGGTGATACCACACTCTACGGGCAACGAGGTGGCAAAGGCATAGTTGTCGGGGCCTTGTGCGATTCCGCCACGCCATTCGGCCGGACCTTCGAGCGTGAAATCTACCATGTCGTTAGCTAGCGGGCAACGGTTTCCTTCGGCGTCCACTACCTCTACTTGTACCATTACGATGTCGTGTCCGTCAGCAAAGCTGCCTGCGGGATTGGCCATGCGTGTCAGCTTCAGGTGATGAGGCTTGCCCACGGTTTTCAGGGCAGCACGGCTCACCTCCTTGCCAGCTTCGTCATACGATACGGCTTCGATGGTTCCCGGCTTCCATTGGATGCTGTCGAAGGTATAGAGGAAACGGTACTCCTGACGGCCGAAACCTTGTGACTCTCCGTTGATGAAGAGTTCCACTTTGTCGCCGGTGGAGACTACATAGACGGGTTTGGACCCACCCCAGCCCTCCCTGTGAGGGAGGGAGAATTGATTACCCTGACTATTCTCAAGTCCTCCCTCACAGGGAGGATTTAGGTGGGTCCCCTCATAATTCCAATGTCCCACAATATGTGTGCCATGTTCCTCGATATCTACCCAACCGTTCCACATCACCTTGTGAGCGAAGTATCCGTCCTTGGGAATGCGCAGGGGATCCACTACACCACTGCGGCGATAGTTCTCTGCACCACGGAAATGAGTCTGTGTATCACTGAAGATAATCTTGGCACCGCCTGAGTTCACACGTCGGCCCATGCCTGGACGTTCACGCCAGTAGTCATACCAGCGGCGTACCCATTCTACAGTCAGCAGGTCTTGGTTCTGGTTGTAGGCACTGGCATCTTTTTTGGGTGCTGTAGTGTTGGTCACGGTGGAGTGGTAGCCCATATTGCCATCGCCATGCTTGTGGTAGGGGTAGCTGTAGTTGTCCCAATACTTGCGCAATCCCTCGTCACGGCAATATTCGGTAGCAATCATGGGGTGGTGGCAGCTCTTGTTGATGTAGAGCATCTCACCGCCATATTCCGCTTCGCGGATGTCCAGCATCTCACGACTGCCGATGGCACGTCCGCCGTGAGGGTCATACTGGTCGCGGATAGCTTTCATCTCCAGCATGTGCTCGCGGCTGATACTTTCGTTTCCACATTCGTAGAAGATGACGCTGGGGTTGTTTCGGTTATAGATGATGACATCGCGCATCAGTTCGGTGCGTTGCTCCCACTGGCGGCCTTGACGATCCTTTTCTGCATCACCGGCAGGCAACATCTGCATGGCGCCCACGCGGTCACAACTCTCGATGTCCTGCTTCCAGGCAGCGATGTGCATCCAGCGGAAGAAGTTGGCATTGCCCTCTACGGCCAGTCCGTTGCTGTAGTCGCTCATCCAGGCAGGCACACTCAAGCCTACACCCGGCCATTCGTTACTCGTGCGCTGGGCATATCCTTTGAACTGTAACACGCGGTCATTTATCCACACTTTGCCTTCGCCAAAGCGTGTCTTGCGGAAACCTGTGCGGGTCACCACCTCGTCCATCACATCACCATTCACAATGAGGCGTGTCTTTACCTTATACAGATACCCGTATCCCCAGCTCCAGAAGTGAAGGTCGCTGAGCGGTGCTTCGGCACTCAGAGTAGCTGTCCCACCCTTGGCTATCACCACAGGTTCGCTCTTGAACGTAGCCACAGACTTGCCGTCGAGATCCACTACCTCTACTTCATAACCTACGGTCAGGTTTTTCTTGTATTCGTTCTTTACCTCCGACTCAGCATGAATGATGGCTTTGCGGCTCTTCACCTGTATGTCTTTGGCATAGACATAGACACCCGTCGTCTTCATGTTGCTATACAGAGGCAGTGTCTGATAGAGCTTGTCCGTCACGTGCAACCACACGTTCTTGGGCAGTCCTCCGTAGTTGGCATTGAAGTTGCGGTCGCTCCACTGGTACTTGGTGTTGGTGGCCCGTTCGCGGTAGTCCCAGTTGTTGTCGGTGCGGACAGCCATCACGTTTTCTCCCCCATAATTGATATAGGGTGTCAGGTCGAAGCCTACGGCCATGGCACCGTTCTCGTGCAGGCCCAGGTAGTGGCCGTTCAGGTAGAAGTCGGCCCCTTGGCGCACACCTTCGAACTCGATGAAGACCTTCTTGTTCTTGGCTGTCTTGGGCAGACGGAAGTGCTTGCGGTACCAGGCAATGGTGTCGGTCAGGTGTTTGATGTCAACCTTGAACACCTCGTCCTCGTTGTGTGCACGAGGCAGGGTCACTTTCTCCCAATCGGCATCAGGAAAATCGGTTTTCTCTGCTCCCTCCAAGTCACCTACATGTAATAGCCATTCGGGATTAAAGTTGTACTTCTCTCTGTCGTAGCCCTTGGCTATTGCCAATGCAGGCAGCATCAGTGCGAGTGCCAATAGGGTTGTCAGTTTTGCATAGAGTTTCATTAATAATAGTTGTTTTGGTTAATTAGTTAACGGATTACTGATAAATTCGTCGGCAAAGATACTGCATTTTTTCGTATAAAGCATAGAAAAAAGCTATAATGCATGTGAGAATTTATAGAACCCACCTAAACTATTCCGTCAGATTATACATGTCAATACATATAGCATTTCTGGAAACCTCCTGTCGGTCGAAGTGGGATTCTTCGTCTGCTTCGATGGCCTCGACAAAAGGAGCCAACATCTCCTTTTCTGCCTTGTTGTATTGCGGATTGTTGAGCACGGCTTTTAATCCCTCTTTGAACGAATAGGTGGAATCCAAGAGCGCATTCAGCGAACAGAGGTTGATGTCTCTGTTGATGTCAACACCTTTTTCCAAAAGCCACTTTTCTATGGCAATGGCTTTTCGGAAATACTCATCGGCTTCTGCATCCCGTCCCATATCAACGAGTATGCAGGCACGGAGAGCAGGCATATTAGGGTCATCGTAAAGAGCCTTTTCTGCCTTGTCGAGTGTGGCAAACATATCATCGTATTGCTTCAAGGCATATTGGAATTGCACCAACAGTGTGTAAGCCAACGAATATTGGGGTTCCTGTTCGACTATCGCCTTTAGCGCCTCTACACCGTTCATCATACTGTCACGCAAAGCCTTTCCTTTCAATTCGGATTGCAGACTCTTCCACACCACATTTTCGTAGATTTGGTTGTATGCGTCAATCAGTCCTTGCCGGGGCACGACGAATGTTTCCCTTTTCACCACACGCACCGTGTCAACGTTGTTCTCGCTTCCTTCACTCGCTTTGCTTCCTGAGGTGCATCCCAAACAGAATAATGTCACGAGGATTAAAAATGGGACTATTCTTTTCATAATAACGGTTTTATATAATTGATCATTGTTTAATGCACATCCACTCCATCAAAGT
>JAFXDL010000063.1 GCA_017516265.1 Bacteroidaceae bacterium | reverse complement strand
TTCCCATGATGGCGCGGTTGAGCAAAGGTTTCCAACCGTCGCGCGAAAGTTCCAGATGATTGTTTCCACGTTGGCGACCTGCCATCAGATGAGGGTCGAACGATGGTGCGCTGACCATACAGAGTATTTCTCCTGTCTTGGGTTCAATGGCTACGATACTGCCAATCTTCCCCTCCAGCAGGTGTTCACCGAGAGCTTGCAGTTCTATGTCGATTCCCAGTTGCAGATTTTTTCCTGGGGTAGAGGGAATGTCCATGCTTCCATCCATGTAACGTCCCTGAATGCGGCCGTGCACATCGCGGAGCAGGATTTCCACTCCCTTTTCGCCACGCAACTGTTTCTCGTAAGAACGTTCGATTCCCTGTTTGCCAATGTAGTCACCCCGTTTGTAATATTCGTCGTTTTCCATGTCTCTTTTGGAGACCTCGGCAATATCGCCCAGTACATGTGCTCCGACATCGCATGTGTATTGGCGGATGCTTCGGCGCTGTATGTAGAAACCTGGGAATCGGAAGAGTTTCTCCTGGAAAACAGAAAATTCTTCACCAGAAAGTTGGGTAAGCAGTGTCTGGTGGGTGTAGCGCGAATAGCCGGGAGTGTTACGTAAGTCCTTTATGCGTTTGTCAAAATACTCGCGGGTGATGCCCAATGCATCACAAAGGTCCAAGGTGTCAAGTCCTTTTTCTATTTCACGTGGGATGAAGGTTATGTCATAGGCCGGTTGGTTGTACACCAACAGACTGTCGTTTCGGTCGTAGATGATGCCTCGTGCCGGATATTGGGTCTTTTTCAGAAATGCGTTACTGTCGGCATGTTGCTTGTATTCATCGCTGACAATCTGTAATGAGAACAGACGCAGGATATAGATGAGTACAATGCCCACGATGACACTGCCAATGACATATTTCCGCTTTTCCAGGTTGTATTTCTTTGACTTCATTCGGCAAGAAAGTTTTTGTGGTAGTGATTATTTCCTTCCCCATTCAAGTCCCAAGATACATAATCCGGTGATGAAGACTCCTGCTACGACCTTGAGCAGCATTGTCAGCGGGTCAGCAAAAGAGAATGTGACCAACATGACAAGTGCCGTCTGGTGGATGATGAGGGCAAAGGTGATATAACGGATGAAAGGGCTGATGCCCATTGTGCGGATGCCGGGTGAGAAGTCTTCGGCGCTGTCGCGTGGGGTGAAAAGACGGAGCAATGAAGGGCGGGTGAAGGCCAAAAGAGTGGTAGCTGCGGCATTCACTCCTGGTGTATTTGAGAAGATATCTACAGCCAGTCCAAGGGCAAAGCCCCATAGAAGCAGGGAGTAGCGAGACATGTTGGCATCGAATGTCAGTATGAGGTAGGCATAGAGGAATGGAGTGGCGTAGCCGAAGAGATGTATATTGTTGAGGATAAGTGCCTGTACGAATACAAGCAGCCAAAACCATCCGAAGCGTCTGATGAATGTAATAATCATAGTGTATGAGTCGTTCCTTATTTATTGTTCCTGAATGGCCTTTTCTTCCAGGGTGTGTTGCTCCTTTTGATGTTTGTTTGAGATAATCACGGCATCGTTCAAATTGGCAAAATCGGTGGATAACCGGATACGCAGGAGATAGGAGAGTCCGTCTCTGGAATCTGAAATGCTATCTACTGTGCCTACCATCAAGTCTTTGGGGAATACAGCCGAATGGCCACTGGTCACGATGGTGTCTCCCTTTTGGAAAAGAGCATGGCGGGGGAGGTCCTCCAGATAAGCATACTGGGAATCTCTGCCTTTCCATTTGAGGTAACCGAAGTAATCATTCTGCTTGAATTTACAGCTGATACTGGATTTGCTGTTGAGCAGTGAGATAGCCAAAGAGTAATGTTCGGAGGTGAGGTAGATGATACCTATAATACCATTGCCGTCCACTACACCCATTTCGGGCTTCACCCCATCGGCGGCGCCTTTGTTCAAGGTTATGTAGTTGTCTGGCCGGTTTAATGAGTTGTTGATTACTTGGCAGGGATAGGCTGTGTAGCCCAACTTGTCTAATGAATGTGAGAGTGCGTCCAAAGTGCTGTCAGGCATCAATGTCTGCAATGTCTCGCGTAGCGCTTTGTTCTCTGCTTGCAATTCTATGTTCCGTTGGGTGAGTTGGGTATTGATTGTGTGCAATTTGAAGAACGAAGAAACATTCGCAGATGCGGTATAGATATGTCCTGCAACCCAATTGGCAGACGTAAATCCCACGCTGCCCTGATAGCTGTTGAAGCGAAAGAGCAACATGAAACTGATTATCTCCAACAAGAGAAAGAGAATCCAATATCCGTAATTAAAAAGGAAGTTCAGTAGGTTGCGCACAGTTTCATTTGCAATATTACAATTTGCAAGGTACAATTGGGAGTACAAATCTGATGCCGTATGGCATTTGTACTTTGTAAATTGTACCTTGCAAATGACGTTATCTCATAAGGAATGTGAAACGATCCACGTTCTTCAAAGCGATTCCTGTACCGCGTGCCACGCTGTGCAGGGGGTCTTCGGCGATGTGGAACGGAATATTTATCTTGTCTGTCAAGCGTTTGCCCAAACCACGAAGAAGAGCTCCACCACCAGCCAGCCAAATGCCATTTTTAACAATGTCGGCATAAAGTTCGGGGGGAGTGCTTTCGAGTGCACTGAGCACTGCTGTCTCAATTTTGGCGATAGTCTTGTCCAAGCAGTGGGCGATTTCCTGATAACATACGGGTACTTCCATAGGAAGGGCTGTTACGCGGTTAGGGCCATGTACAATATAGTCCTCGGGGGCATCTTCGCCCAAATCGGGGAGGGCAGAGCCTACGTGGATTTTGATACGTTCGGCCATGCGTTCGCTGACCTTTACATTGTGTTGACGGCTCATGTATGCTTGGATGTCAGCAGTGAGGTCGTCACCAGCTGTACGGATAGAGTTGTTGGATACGATACCACCGAGTGAAATGACGGCGATTTCTGTAGAACCTCCACCTATGTCCACAATCATGTTTCCTTCGGGAGCTTCTACGTCAATGCCTACACCGATAGCGGCAGCCATGGGTTCAAACAACAGATAAACGTCACGTCCACCAGCATGTTCTGCACTGTCGCGCACGGCACGTAATTCCACTTCTGTACTGCCAGAAGGGACACCGATGACCATGCGTAATGACGGAGAGAAAAGGCGGCGTCCGGTTTTCACCATTTTGATGAGACCGCGCATCATCTGTTCGCAAGCGTAGAAGTCTGCAATCACACCGTCTCGCAAAGGACGGATGGTGCGGATGTTCTCATGAGTCTTTTCGTGCATCATCTTAGCCTTTCCGCCCACTGCAATCATCCTGTTAGTATGGCGGTCAAGAGCTACGACAGATGGTTCATCCACAACAATCTTACCGTTATTGATTATGATGGTATTGGCTGTGCCAAGGTCCATCGCTATTTCTTGTGTAAAAGAGAATAATCCCATATTAATAGTAATAAAGAATTGGAGACCCACCTGAATCCTCCCTGTGAGGGAGGACTTGAAAGATGAAAGAACTATCATTCAAGTTCCCTCCCTTGCAGGGAGGGTTAGGGAGGGTCTGATTTTTAATGTTTGAAATGACGGAATCCCGTTGTTACCATAGCGATACCGTGCTCGTTGCAATATTGGAACGAGAGTTCGTCTTTCACTGAACCACCAGGTTGGATGACAGCTGTGATGCCTTCGTTGCCTGCAATTTCCACACAGTCAGGGAAGGGGAAGAAGGCATCGCTAGCCATGACGGCACCTTGGAGGTCAAAGCCGAAGCCTTTGGCCTTTTCGATGGCATGTTTCAGTGCGTCAACGCGTGAAGTCTGACCTACACCGCTGGCACAAAGTTGCTTGTTCTTGGCCAATACGATGGCGTTGCTCTTGCTGTTCTTCACAATCTTGTTGGCGAAGAGCATGTCCTCTACTTCCTGAGCTGTGGCAGCCTTGTCTGTTACCTGCTTCAGGTCTTCAGGTGTTTCAGTCTTCAAGTCACGGTCTTGTACTAGTACGCCGTTCAGTACCGAGCGGTATTGTTTCTTGGGAAGTTGTACTCCTTCTTTGCGGACAAGGATGATGCGGTTTTTCTTTTGGCCGAGGATTTCCAATGCATCCACGTCGTAGTCAGGAGCAATGATGATTTCAAAGAAAATCTTGTTCACCTCTTCTGCTGTTTCCTTGTCAATGACAGCATTGGTAATCAATACACCACCGAATGCTGATACTGGGTCGCCTGCGAGGGCATCTTTCCAAGCGTCAACCAATGCGGGACGTGAAGCCAATCCACAGGCATTGTTATGCTTCAGAATGGCGAAGGTCACTTCGTCGAATTCGTCAATCAAATCAACAGCGGCATTGATGTCCAACAAGTTGTTATAAGAGATTTCCTTGCCATGAATCTGGTCAAACATAGCCTCGAAATCACCGAAGAAAGCACCTTGCTGATGAGGATTCTCACCATAGCGGAGTGATTTGGGGCATTCTACGGCAGCACGGAAGGCTGAGCCATTGTCTCCATCAAAGTAGTTGAAGATGGCAGAATCGTAATGTGAAGAAACGGCAAAGGCCTCTTTGGCGAACCAACGGCGTTCTTCCAAAGTGGTTTCAGCACCGTGATCGTTCAGAATGTCGGCCAAAGGTTGATATTGTGCTTTGCTGGCTACGATGACTACATCCTTGAAGTTCTTGGCACCGGCGCGGATGAGCGAGATACCGCCTATGTCTATCTTTTCGATGATGGCAGGTTCCTCGGCTCCTGAAGCAACGGTGGCTTCGAAAGGATAGAGGTCAACGATGACGAGGTCTATCTCGGGGATTTCATATTGTGCTATTTGTTGGATGTCTTCTTCCAAATGGCGACGGCAGAGGATACCTCCGAACACCTTCGGATGCAATGTCTTTACGCGTCCGCCCAAGATGGAGGGATATGAAGTCAGGTCTTCCACTGCTTGGCAGGGATAGCCTAAAGATTCAATAAACTGGCGTGTTCCTCCGGTTGAGAGAAATTGCACTCCTTCTTCATGCAGTTTGGTAATAATTTCATCCAAACCTTCCTTGTGGTAAACCGATACGAGAGCGGTTTTGATTCTTTTTGTTTCAGACATGTCTTATGTGAATTAGTTATTAGGCAGCAAAAATAACTAATTTCACGCTAATAGCAGGCATCTTCTGTCAAGAAAATGGGGAATATTTGTTATTTTAACGGATAAGTGAATGTTATGTCGGCTGATTGTATGCAGAATGTGCCTCCAAAATGCTCTATGAGCAGTTGGGCAATCTTTTGCCGGATGGAATTGAGAGACTCTTCCTCGGCATACAATGCCATTGGCGAATTCGTTATTTTGACGAATAGTGACGAGGTATTTTCTTTACAAAAATCCAGTGTCAGGGTCACTTTTTCGTCTGTCCCTTTCTTTTCCTCCTTCTTGGGCAAGTATAGCATTTCTGACAAGATCTGTGTCAGTCGGGTTACATCTGTGTTTATGGTATCTTTTGCGTCGCCTATTTGGTCATCAAATGCAATTTCGCCGATGGGGTGTTCGCTGTGCAGACGTACTATACTGATGGCATCCTGACAGATTTGTTTCAGACTGTAGTCTGCCAGATTGTATTTCATCATTCCTGATTCCAGGCGTGAAAGGTCAAGAACGGCATTGACCAATTGTTGCAGCTCTTGTGAGTTGCTCTGTATTGTTTCTGAAATATTCTTTATGTCTTCGGGTTCTATCAATTCAGGGTTGTTTGCCAAGATGTCCGACAGGCCCATTACGCTGTTTAGCGGAGTCCTTATCTTATAACTGATTTCTTGCAGAAAACGTGCTTTGGTTGTGTTGATGTCTTCGGTGTTGTCCAATAATATTTGTGTCTGTTCTCTATTCTGCTTTTCTTTATGATAGAGTTGTAGGAATTGCCGTATGATGTATATCAGTAACAGGCAGAATATACATAGGGTGATTATCAATATGCTGTATATCAGAATCGATGTTTTCGTGTGATGCGTCTGTATGGCTTTGGCCTGGAAGGAGTTGTTCAGCTGATTGATGAGCCCATGATAGAAGGTGTTTTCTTCAGCATTTTGCAATGTCAAGTGCTTGCGGTATAGTTCTATTTTCTTTTCTACAGTAAGGTTGGCATTGGTTTGCTCCAAACTGTCAATAGGGTTGCCGGCCAGACTTCTTGCGGATAGCCCTATGAATATGACTAATATGAGACTTAAATGTTTCATAATCATTAAACTTTAGGAATAGGATGTGAAAATACGAAGCGTGCTCCCTTGTTGTAGGACGAATCTATCCAGATGTCACCACCTAGCCGGTGTATGATAGATTGGCAGATGGAGAGTCCTAATCCTGTGCCACTGACATTTTCATTTAATTTTTCAAAGCGCGAGAATACTGATTTCTGCTTTTCCAATGGGATTCCGCATCCTGTGTCGGTGACGGCAAACAGTGCATTTTCTCCCTGTTTGTCCACAGAAATAGAGAGTGTGATGTTACCTTCTTTCGTGAACTTTGTAGCGTTAATCAGCAAGTTGATAAGCAACTGCCTCAGACGGTTCTCATCGGTGTGGAGGACCAATTTGTCCACTTCGGTCTCAAACAGGATGCTGGCATTGCTCGAATGCTTGATGCTTTGCAACATGTTGATGAGCGAGCGTCCGATGCTTACGACGTCGTGGTTGTCAAAACTGAAGTTCATGTTCTCAATATCCAAATTTGACAAATCCAACACATCATTCAGAAGTTTCAGTAGCAACATAGAGTTCTCGCGGATGATGTTGTTGCATTCTCCTCGCATTTCCTGATCCATGTCGGGTTGTGAAATCAGGATTTCCGAGAAGCCGGATATGGCATTCAGCGGAGTGCGTATCTCGTGACTCATGTTCGAGAGGAACAGGCTTTTGGCTTGTATGCTTTCGTCGGCCCGTTTCTGTGCTGCTTTCAATTTCTGTGTCGATTCTTGTAGCTTTCTGTTTTGTCGGTTCAGGTTGAAGATGAAGCCTCCTAGCATCAGCAGGGCGGCCACTCCGCCAGCAAAAGCATATTTCAGTAGGTCATGCCGTTTCGTCCATAGTTGGAACTCCAGTTCGTCCAAGCGTTGCTCTTCCTTCAGTATCACCTCTTCACGGTTCATACTTACGTTGGTCAACGAGTCCTTCAGGTAGATGGCTCTCCGATAATAGGGGAGGGCCTCTTCTTGCTTGCCAGCTTCTTCCAAAATATTTCCTGTCCGCATATAGGCATTCAGTTCCCAATGGCGGTTCTTCTGTTTCTGGCATTCGTTGATGTATGCCTTTGCATGATATAAGGCTTTGTCGTGTTCGCCTATTGCATGATGGTAATTCCTTCTTAACAGCTGCTTGATGGTTTCGTATCCGCTGGATTGTTGCAGCTCTTCGTTTGCTTCATATTCCTGCATCAAACGTAGGGCATATGCTGTATCACCGAAATACAGATGGGCCAATGATTTCCAGGCGGCATAGCGTATTTGAATGTTGTGGGGCAAGGTATGCAGTCCTTCCTCGGCATTCAGTCGCTCGATTTTGTCGATTCTTAACATCGCCTGATTGAAACTCTTCTGGATGACGTTCAACTCCAACAGATGCAGGTGTATGCGCGTCTGTAAGATACGGTGTCCTTCCAATCTTTGTAGAGCATCCAACAGGCGTTCACGTGCTTTTCCGAACAGGTTCAGCTCTATGTCGATGTTTGAAAGAGTCAGGAAGTATATACCTTCACCGAAGTTGCAATCCGAGATTTCTATCAGTTTGCGTGCTTCGTTGAAGGCCAGCGCGTTGTGCCCGGCTATGATGTGCAGGTCGGCCCGTATATGGTGTGTCATCAGTTTGCTTGCATGGTCGTGCTTGAGCGAACTGAGGCGATCGAAACTGTCCAATTTCTCAAAAAGAGGAATCAGACTTTGTTCTTCGGGTATGAAGAAGAGACTATCGTCCAGCAGAATCAGTTCCTCGGCCAAGGGGGTCACCTGATGCTTCTGCTGTACACATGAACAACATACCGTGCATAGGATGCACAGTGGTATGTTGCGGGTCAGGTATTTCAGTAGTTTTTTCATAGTTTTGCAAAGTTACTCAAAAACTCAATACGGTGTATGTTTTAGAGTGAATCTTTGCTGCTTTTTTCTACTTTTTGTATGAAATCGGTCACCAGTGCCTCGTCCATGTCTCCCAAGGCAAGCTCTTTTCGTGCATCGCCTATCAGCAGGGCTTTCCATTCTTCGAGCGCTTTTACACCTTTTTGCTGGAGTTCGCCATTGGTGAATGTCTCGCCATACCGATGGGACAACATCGCAGCTCCCCATTGTTGCGATTGGGTGGCGTAAAGGGCGTTCACCTCATCCCCAGAATGAGACTTCCTTAGTCTTGGGTTAAGGTAGTCATAGCTTTGGGCTAACAGTTCTTCTACCATGGGCAGGCCGGCCACGTCAATCCAGTGCCAGTTGAGTGCCTCGCCATTTGTCTTCTTTGTGGGCGTAATCTTGGTGGCATAGAGGCTGATGGCCAGCTGATAGCGGTCGATTCCTTTCAGCAGGGCGCTTCGGCGGATAAAGGTGCCGTTGTAGGGGTATTCCTCCACCTCGGTGCCGTATGCCTGTTGCAAAGCCTCCAAGGTGTCGATTCCTTTGAACACACTCTGCATCACGAAGGGGGAGAGGAAGTCGTATTCGCCCGTGTATGGTGAGCTTCCGCGTTGGCGCCATTTCATCACGTCGCGGAAGGTGCCGGCCGTACCCAGATTCATACCAGGTGCGACAAAAACCTTTTCCCCGTCTGCGATAATATATGAGAAGGGTAATGTCCTCAAGTCGGGGTGTGTCTTCACCTTGCCCATCACCATGCTGAAGGGGGCCGTCTGCATCGGCCAAAGGATGTGGCTTCCCGAGGCCGTTTTTGAGCCACGTGCCAATGTGCCATGGTGCACGGGGCCTAACTTGTAGGCATGGTTGCTTTGGTTGGTGTTCGATCCGGCATTGTAAAACGAGAATTCTCCACCGATGAGTAGTGTCGATTTATGGTGGCTCACCGTGTGAGGACCTGCAAAGATGGCACATGCCTCACCACAAAACATTTCACAATGGTGTCCAAAGTAGCAATTCTCTGCCATGAATCCCTTGCCTATCTTGCAATCGTTGGTCGTGATGACGTGGTAGAGTTTTGCTCCATCGGTCACTTTGGTGCGAGGGCCGATGAAGAACTTGTGGGCAATCACCTGTGTGCCGATGTAGGCATCCTCCTCTATGAATCCGTGTTCCAGATGGGCGGCACCTTCAATGCGGACATCATAACTGATATTTACGTTACGTAGAGTTCCGCAATTCCTGATTTTTACTCCATCATCTATGAATGCGACAGGAGGGTTTTGGGTGTCGTCATCTTCATCATCTTCATC
>JAFXDL010000062.1 GCA_017516265.1 Bacteroidaceae bacterium | reverse complement strand
GAGAAGACCATCATCTCGTAGCGCGAACGGGTGATGGCTACATTCAGGCGGCGTTCGCCACCTCCCAGATTCAAGGGACCGAAGTTCATGGATACTTTCCCCTCTTTGTCGGGCCCGTAGCCGATGGAGAAGAGGATGACGTCGCGCTCGTCGCCCTGTACATTCTCCAGATTCTTGATGAAGATGGGTTCGCCACTCTCCTCTGCCCACTCCTTTAGGGCACGGTTCTTCTCCATGCGGGCTTCCAGAAGGTCTTCTATCAGGTATTGCTGGTTGACGTTGAAGCAGATGACTCCCATGGAGAACTGGCGCAGATGTTCGTCGGTGAGGCGGCGTTCTATCTCGTTCACCACGGCTTGTGCTTCGTCGCGGTTGCTCCGTTTCCGTCCTTTCTGATAGATGCCTTTGACGGGGACATACACCACGCGCCGTTCGCGGTCATCTGCCGAGGGGAAGGTGTTGAGCTTATTCTCGTAGAACTCGTTGTTGCTGAAGCATATCAGGCTTTCGTGCTTGCTCCGATAGTGGCACGACAGGAGGAGCGAGGGCATCTTCAGTGCGTGGCAATCCTCGAGGATGCTCTCCATGTCGTCCACATCAAATTCGCCCTCGGCCACTTTGGTGTTGGTGAAGAAGGTGGTGGGAGGCATCTGTCGGGTGTCGCCTACGATGACTACGGCCTTTCCGCGCGACATGGCTCCTACGGCTTCGCAGGTGGGTATCTGTGAGGCTTCGTCGAAGATGACCAGATCGAACGGTTGGCAGCCCTCTATGTCCAGGTATTGCGCTACAGACATGGGGCTCATGAGCATACAGGGACAGAATTGGTTGATGATGTCGGGTATCTGTTCGAACAGTTGGCGGATGGTCACGCCCCGTCCGTTGGTGTAGAGGGTGCGGTTGAGGGCTACCACCTGTTCTTGCAACGAGGGATTGTCTATGGCCTTGCCAGCACGCAGTCTGAGGGATAGCACCAGTTCCTCGCGGCTGAGTTCCTGGAACTGTTGTGCCAACTCCTTGTAATGGGTCACTTTCTCGTCGAAGAGGAGGCCGTTGAACATGTCCGTGACGGGATTGTCGGCAATCATCCGTGTGGCTTGTTCGTAGAAATAGCTTGCCAGATAGCCGCTCTTCAGTTCGGGTATGGAGACGGCACTGTGCTCGATGTGGTAAGGGATGTCGCACATGCCCTTCTGTATGAGGTCTTCCTTCAGCAGACACCATTGCTTCCAGTCCTTCAGTTTGTCAAGATGGTGGCTCCACGTTGTCATGCATGTTGCCAATTCCGAGAGGGATAGGGTGTCGGCATCAGTCATCTCTATCCATTGGTGCAGGGTGCTGAGGGTGCTCTTCCATGCGGAGTATGAGTCGGCAATACTGTCGAGGTTAGCGTGTCGGTCTATCTGAAGGTGCAGGGGGTGGGCATCCAGTGCCAGCAGTTTCTCCAGGTAAGCGGGAAGTGTGTCGGCCGTCAGGGAGGTGCAGTAGATGCGCATCTCCTTCAGGAAGTTTCTCTTCTTGAAGAAACGGACAAGGAAGTTGCTGGCACAGATTTCTCTCCAACGGAAGTCCAACGCTTGTGCATCAGACTCCAAGATGCGCGGGTGGGAAGTGGCCAGCAGTTCGCTACGCAGCTGGTGCAAGGTCAGGGCCTGCTCCATCTGCTTGCTGATGGACTGGATGGAGATGCAGGGGACGGTGTGGAGCATTTCGGCCAACTGGGCTACTGATGTTTCCAACGCCTTGCTTTGTCGGATGCATGTGTCCATTGCCTGTTTCAGTTCGGGCAGATGAGCCATGCATTGCCCGACGGGTTTCAATCCCAACAGGGGGTGTGAGGCTGGAGTGCCCACCAGTTTGAGAATGGCTTCCAGACGGGTGATGTAGTATTCGTGGTCGTTCAAGGTTTGTGGGGTGATGGCCGGACGCTCTTCGGAGATGAAGGGTATCGGTTCGTGGCACTCTTCCTTGAAACGGCTGTAGTGGGTGATGCATTCGTAGAGCGAGAAGTCATCTGCCGACTTCCGTCCGTGCAGGGCATCCACGTAGGCTTTCAATTCAGACCGTTGGCTCCACAGCTTGGAAGAAGCCTCTTCGTGAAGGTTCTCTCCTGTCCTCTTCTTCCTGATATGTTTGAACACCGCATTCAGTTGGTTGATCAGGTGTGTCTTGGTGGCTTTGTTGGAGTGGAGCTCCAGGCAGAAGGGGGCCAGCCCCAACTTCTCCAACCGGCTCTGAACCACGGAGAGGGCTGCCATCTTTTCGGCCACAAAGAGTACCCGCTTGCCATGGTACAGCGCGTTGGTTATCATGTTGGCAATGGTCTGCGACTTGCCTGTGCCCGGAGGGCCGTGCAGGATGAAACTCTTGCCTCGGGAAGCCTCCACGATGGCGCACAGTTGCGACGAATCTACGGGCAGAGGCAGACACAGGTCGCTGGGTTTCAGAGTCTCGTCCAGCAGGGTGGCATCAGTAGGATTGTCCGATGAGGGAGCGACGGCATCGTTCTCCATCAGGCTGTTTACGATGGGGTGGTGGGCCATCCTGGTGCCGTGGGTGTGGATGTCATTCCACATGACGAACTTGCTGAAACTGAAGATGCCGAGCAGACACTCTTCCTGTACATTCCAATGGGGTTTCTTCAGCAGGCCGTTGCGGATGATGGCAAAGATGCGCTGCACATCGGGGCCTCCTTCGGCATTCAATGCCTCTTCCAGTCCGTCAAACTCGAGTTCGAACGTCTGTTTCAGGTATTCAAACAGGGTGACATTCAGCATTGTCTCTTCGCCCCGCCATTTGACGTGGTAAACCTGGTTGCGGTAGGTGAAGTCGGCCGGCATCAGCAAGATGGGAGCCAAGTGTTCGGCACCAGTGCCCAGGTCTTCTGTCCATTTGAGCAAACCGAAGGAGATGAACAGGGAGTTGGCTCCGTTTTCCTCTATCATCACCTTGGCCGTGCGGCGCAGTCTTTTGAGTATGGTCAAGGTCTCCTTCTCGGGGTAATAGCTGTGCAGGCGGGCGTTCTTCAGGTCGTCGCGCACCAGGTTGACCATATCGAGGTTCAGTTGCATGGAGTCGAAGAGCACTTCTCCACTAGAAGGAGCATCCATACCGGCCGGACATTCGTCGATACGGAAACCTTTGCTTGACTCGAGCATTCGCTGGGCCACCTCCTTGACATCGACGGACATGAATTGCATGACGGATGATGTGCGTACGCTCAGCAGAGGATTGCGCAGGGTGAAGTCGAGCAACTTGCGCTCCCACAGTTGTTGACGGGTGGCTTTCTGACGAAGTTCGGCCTCCCTCTCTTCGTATCTGACAATCGGGGATTCTTGTGGCGAGTAGGGGAGTGGGGCGTTGTCGGACAAGATGTATTCTCCCTCGCGCTGGACTAGTTGGGGGAGGGGACGGAAACCTTCCAGTCGGCAACGGTAAACGTCGAAGAAGAGCTGGAAGTTCTCTTCGATGACCAAGTGCTCCAGAGCGTTGCGTATGGACATCTCGAAGGTCGGTTTGTCGGTATTGGCAATATCGGTAGTCTCCAGGAGGATGATTTCATCGACCCCCTCCGAGCATTTCTTCAACAAGAAGGATACATCGTCATCCACACTACGGGCATGGCTGTCCGCCACTATCCAGGCCCCGATGTAGATGTGCCCTTTTTCCATCACCAACAGGGGATTGATGCCCACATACTCCAGACAGGCGGCAAACAGCAGGGTGAAATCCATGCAGTTGCCCATCTTTGTCTCTATCACTTCGTTGGCCAGGCGGATGCGTTGCCCGCTCTCTTCGTAAGAGGGGGTGCCGATGCTGTATGAGAACCCCTCTTCCTGCAAAGCCTGATAAATGGCTTTTGTCTGGGAAATGACACCTTCGGGAGTGCCACAATAATAGTTGTTGAACTCGCTGCTTCCCGTCAGGGTGAGCAGATGTTGCGATGCCCGCTTGATGATAGGGGGAATGCAAGGATGGTTGGGGGTGATGAACGAAGCCAACAATTGAGGGAAGCAGTCGGTGCCATGCCATTGGTTATAGGCCATGAATGCGATGGGGAAAGCCTGTTCGCGCACGCATTCACTACCTACCATCAATTGCAATAGAATGGTTGACTGGATGCGTTCGGTCAATGCCAACAGTTTGGGCAGGTTTACCTGTAGGCTGATGTCTTGGATGCGTACCCTTTGTCCGGCCCCAACCTGATAAGTAGGAGTGGTGAAGGGTTCGATGTACTCTCCCGAAAACTCAAGATGAAGATCGGTAAGGTCTTCATCGGAATTATTTTCAACGATACACCACTTGCAGATGTCCATTTTGGATTGGACGAGAGCATAGTTGACCACCTCCAGGTAGTCGAGGGCGAAAGCCAGGTGGGTATTCTTCTCATTCGTGTTCATGTCAACAACTGTTTTTTTCTGTTCGTGGTGCAAATATCGGACATTACTTTCACATGACCAAGAATTACGACGTGCTTCTGTATGACTTCCCCTGTTTTCTGTACAAAATGAAAAACCACGCTTTTTTTCTCTGGATTGTTTTGTCCTTTCACCTGTTCGTATTATCTTCGCACCACGAATCAAAAAGAAGTGAATGAAAGATGATACATATCCAATGTTCGGAAGAAATCAAGCGGGCATGCCCTGAGTTCAAGGGGATGGCCTTGGAGGCGATAGTGACCAATACTCCGTATAGCGAAGAGTTGTGGCAAGAAATTGGACGATTCACCGATGAGTACCGTGAGCGGTTTACGGTGGATTCCATCAAGGAGATGCCCTCCATACAGGCAACGCGTACGGCATACAAGCGATGTGGAAAAGACCCCAGTCGCTATCGGCCTTCGGGTGAGGCGCTTTGTCGTAGGCTCTTGCGTGGCCTTGAGTTGTATAAGGTGGATACGGTGGTGGATTTGATAAACCTTGTATCCATAGCTTCGGGGTACTCCATCGGCGGATTCGATGCAGACAAGTTCGAGGGCGACACACTGACACTGGGCATTGGACGTGAGGGCGAACCGTATGAGGGTATCGGTCGTGGAGAACTGAATATTGCGGGGATGCCTGTCTATCGCGATGCGGTAGGTGGGGTGGGGACTCCTACGAGTGACAACGAGCGGACAAAACTCTCCCTTGGCACTACGCACCTGCTGGCCATCGTGAACGGATACGATGGTGACACGGCTCATCTGCAAGAGACGATAGCTTACATGAGGTCGCTCCTGGAGAAGTATGCGGAGGGAAGTGAGTTTGTATGTTATGAATTTTGCTGAACTTCTGCAAACTCAATCTTCTGGATTTTTGGAGTTCGATAGAATCTGCATGACGGTCTTTATTAATATATCTTTGTCCATCGGCAGATTCATGTAATGGGTGGCGCCAACATCTTGGGCACGTCTGACAAACTTGTCTCCTTGGAGGGAGGTAAGGAAGCAAAAGGGGATGTGGCGGGTCGCTTCACATGCTTTGTGCTGGCGACAAAGGTCGAATCCGGTCATACCACCAGGCTTGTCCAAGATATCGCTCAGCACAAGGTGAGGTTGGTATTCCTGTATCAGTGCGTGAGCTTTCTCCATATCCGTATTGGTCAGTACCTCTATGCCTTTCTCTTTCAGTGTGATTTTCACATAGAGTGCGTTTACCAATACGCTATTCTGACAGAAGACTTTGAGGTGTCCTTTTTCAATCAAGTTTTCAGTCTTTTCATTCTGCTTGTTCTTGGGGATGTCGGTAGATTCGCACATGGTATTCATCTTTTTTTTATAGGAAATTGTTGACGGCATCTATCACGTGTTGTACCTCATCGTCCGTCATGACGGGGCTGATGGGGAGAGAAAGTATCTCGCGATGGATGCGCTCGGTAACAGGGAGTGAAAGGTGATGCCATTCGGCATAAGCCTGTTGCTTGTGTGGGGGGATGGGGTAGTGTATGAGTGTCTGTATGTCCTGCTTGGTGAGGTGTTGCTGGAGGTCGTCGCGACGTTGGCACCGCACGGTGAAGACATGAAAGACATGGCCCAACCACGTATGTACGCAGGGCATCTGAACGAGGGGATTGGAGATGTTGCGGATGTATCGGCGGGCAATCTGCCGACGACGGTCGTTATCGGCATCCAGACGGGGGAGTTTGACACTGAGCACGGTTGCCTGCAACTCGTCGAGGCGGCTATTGATACCTTGATACTGATTGACGTACTTCTCGCGCGAACCATAGTTGGCCAGCGTGCGTACGGTGCGTGCCAGTGTACGGTCATTGGTCACCACAGCTCCTGCATCGCCCAATGCTCCGAGATTCTTCCCCGGGTAGAAACTGAATGCGGCAGCATCGCCCAATGCTCCCACGCGCGCACCTTTATATAATGCACCGTGTGCCTGTGCACAATCTTCGACAACCAACAATCCGTGTTGGCGTGCAATGGTGCGGATGTCGTCCATCTGGCACACCTGTCCATAGAGATGTACTACCATGATGGCTCGTGTGCGTGAGGTGATGAGTGGCTCGATATTGGTCGCGCAGATGAGTGCATCGTCTTCGTTGGGCTCGCAAAGTATGGGCGTAAGGCCAGCACGGCTGATGGAGAGAATGGAAGCTATATAGGTGTTGGCCGGTACTATCACCTCGTCACCCGTGTGCCATCCGTACATCTCGCGCCAAGCCTTCAGTATCAGGGTCAGGGCATCCAGTCCGTTAGCCACCCCTACACAGTGTGTTGAGTCGCAATACTCGGCAAAGGCTTTTTCAAACTTTGCCACTTCCTCGCCCAACAGGTACCATCCTGAGGATACTACACGTTGGACTTCAGTTGACAATTGGGGTTCGAAGGAGGAGGTGATGCGTTGGAGGTCAAAGAACTTTATCATGGCTTTTTGGGGGGCTAGAGGGATTATAGTGGCAATAGTAATTATAGTGATTATAGTGACTATAGTAATTTATAGTAATTATAGATAGAGATTATAGGGGGGGCTATAGATTGATTAAATAGCTGTCATACACTACGGCTCGTGCTCCGAAGGCTTCTTTCTGGCGCAGGAGTCCTTCATTGAGCACGTGGCCACCTTGCTCTACAGAGGTGCCGAAGTCGAGGTAACGCTTGTCGGCATAACGCTCGCTTATCAGCCATGCGTAGAGGGCATCCACGGCTCCCTGTGCTTTCCCCTCGGGGGATGAGGCTATGTACTGGGCATGGACGAGGTGGGGAAACTCATAAACTATCGTGCCTGCCAGCATCTGTCCATCGGAAGAGTAGGCTGCATAGAGGTGTATCTGCTCAGGGAAACGGCTCTGAAGGAGTTGCATCTCCTCCAGTGAGTGGACAGGGAGAGCCTGATATTTGTCATGAAGTACTTGTAGGAGTATCTGCCAAAAGACGGGCAGGTCGGCACTCTCACGGATGGTCACTCCCAAAGTTTGTGCCTGACGGATGGTGCTTTTCCGCCCTTTGCGCATGGGCAGGCGGTGAGTCATATCGACCACCGAGGCGATGGCACGTATGTGCAACACAGCTCCCTGGCGGAAGAGGGCATAGAGGTCTTCCTCCGACGGGCAGAGACTATATATATAAGGTATAGGCTTATATATCATGCGGACGGCCCCTAGCTGGGTGCGCATCCACTCCGTCATGGCCGTAAAGATGTCCATCACACGGATGGTGGTCAGTTCATTGCCCATCACGAGGCCACCGTAAGTAAGTCCTTGGTGGCTATATACGGTACGCTCTGACTCCACCCAATTGGCAGGAAGCAGGGCCACCAAACGACCTTCGCGGAAGAACATCAGCGAACAATCGGTAAAACGATGGGCGTGATAATCCATATAGGCACGTTCGAGGAGGAAGGTGCCATTGCGCGAAGAGCGGACGAAAGCATCCCACTCGGCTTGTCGCTCGGAGGTATATCTGACTATTTGCATCGTTTCAAAGCTAAAAATTCATCGTAATTATCAATGTAGTCCTCCTTGCGATAGATGTCGGATGCCAACACCATGCATACGGATGCTGAAGAGAAGTTCTCCAGACGACACCATACACCCGGCACTACCAGAAGACCGTAGAAGGGACGGTCGAGGTGGACGACACGTGTCTCATACCCATCGTCCAGCGTGAGGTCGAAACTACTGCTTGCCGCAACGATGAACTGGTAAGCCTCCCGATGGGCATGTGCCCCACGGGTGGTGCCGGCAGGGATGTCGTAGATGTAGAAGACACGCTTCACATCGAAGGGCACATCCGTGCCATTGTTCAGTGCCGTCAGGTTGCCGGCCGGGTCATGCACTTTTGGCAAAGGGAATACCTGGCAGGCATCCAACCGGTTTGTACGGAAGGAGTCAGCAGGGGGGAGCACTATCGGATTGTACCTGTTGCGTAGCGGAAAATTTTTCTCCCGTTGGGAAAAACTTTTTTCCCTACCTGCCAGAAAAACAAACTCATCAAAGTCGCGGATATAGTCGTCCTCATCGTAGCGGGTGGACGAGAGTACCAGGCAGAGTGAATTGGTGGAAAAGTTCTCCAACCGGCGCCACGTCATGCGAGGCACATAGATGCCCCTATAAGAACGGTTGAGCTGGTACTTGCGCTCCTCCATCCCGTCATGAAGCACCACGTCGAAGCTGCCCGACAATGCCACGATGAACTCTTCCTGCTCGCGGAAGGCATGTGCTCCGCGATACTCTCCACCCGGCACATCGTATATCCAATAAGTGCGCTCTATGGCGAACGGGATATGGTTCAAACCCTCGATGAAGGACAGATTGCCCCGCTCGTCATAAATCTTTGGAAGCTGGATAACCTGTTCATTATTAGTCGCTATGTCTGTTTTCGGCTTTTCCATCGCAAAAATATTTGCCACAAAGATAGAAAAAAGTTTTGGAAAACGTTGCGCATTTCAAAAAAAACATCTACCTTTGCACCGCATTTGAGAAAGATGCTCGGTTTAAGTGACCCGTTTGGAAGTGTGGGTGAGTGGCTGAAACCACCAGTTTGCTAAACTGACGTACGGGTAACCGTACCGGGGGTTCGAATCCCCCCGCTTCCGCTT
>JAFXDL010000061.1 GCA_017516265.1 Bacteroidaceae bacterium | reverse complement strand
TGGCAAACGGACGGCGGAGCGAATTGAACAGGATGCTTGTCACCACAAAGATGACTGCCGCCACCAGTAGCAGGAGCAGGTACTGGCTGTTGTCCTCGTCTCTCCAACGGTCGCCTCCCATCTCTGAGCGGGCTTTGTATCCGGGAGGAAGCGACTTGTTGAATTTCTCCAGCACCTTGTCCAGCATCTTGGTTCCCATCTGATAGGCTCCGATATATTCATATTGCAGGCACAGGGTGTATTCCTGATTGTTCTTTACCACCTCGGGTGCCTGTTGGTAGATGCCGATGTCGGCCAACGAATGGAGTTTGAACTCCTTCCCGCCCGAGCGGAAAGGTTGCTGTTGCAACTGCCAATTGTCGTACTCACCGGCTCGGGACGAGGTGAGCCGCACATTCTCGTAACTGCCATCAGCTGCACGCACCGTGCCGCATGAGAGGTTGCGTGCAAAGACGTTGCGCATCGAAGCATACAGTTCCATCGGTGTCAGGTCGGACTCGGCCAATCTTCCCTCGCGTAGATTGAAATGCAGTTCGCGGTAGTCGTTCTTGTACCAGCTGAACGAGGAGTTGATGATGACCTCCTTCACCCGCCGGTGAGCCAGCAACGAGTCGCGCAGTGCCTCGGTGTACTGGTACAGTTCGTCATAGTTGTAGCCCGTCAGTCGCACGCGGTACGAACCAGCCGACTCGCGCACACTGTTGTTGAACCCCTGGTCCTCCAGTCCGTAGATGCTCCAACTGCCACCGCCCAACTCCAGTGCCCGTGCCGTCAGGTCGGCTTTCAGCTGATAGGGGAAACTGCCATGCTGATGCTCCTTGGGAAAATAGATGTCGATGGATGCCTGATAAGGACTGGATATGCGGGTGTGGAATTGGGAAATAGCCCCCTCCAACTCCCCCAAAGGGGGAGAGAGCGGAGACAAGCTATTGGTCAGGGAGGAGCTTTTCTTCCCCCCTTTGGGGGGAGTGAGGGGGGCTAAATACTCCTCCATCCTTTTCACCAGTGTGTTCATCTGTTCCAAGGTGCTTCCGTTGGGCAGGGTGGCATTCACGTGTAGCACCGTCTCATGCTCATTGTTGAAATAACTGCCATTATAGACTTTCTCCACAAACAGGCGCCAGGTGCCTCCCAAAGCGGCATTTACGATGGGGCGCACTTTCTCTTTGTAGTAGTCGCTCCCTATGGTCTGGTTGTACAGACCGTGCCATCCCTCGTCGTCCTCCATCTTTTCGGGAAGCAGGAATACAGGCAGGCCGAAAGCCAGCACCATCAATGTGCAGGCAATCACCCTGTGGCGGCAGACGAAACGGATGATGTGACCGTAGATGCGGGTGAAGAAAACAATCAGCCTTTTTCCGAAAAACAGAGATACATGGGCTCTCTTTTTAGTTGATGTGGATTGTTTTCCGCCTGCCGTAGGGGCAATCCCTTGTGGTTGCCCGATGATTGATATAGCCCGTTTGGTTTTTGGGTGCCCACAAGGGACACCCCTACGGCAGACATCCGCATTCTCTTGCCCCCATTCTTCACAATCCTCCACCCTTTGGGGGGATTGAGGGGGGCTTTTTTGTTTTCTACCCGTCATCCCCAACTTGTCCATCAGCGACGGGACAAAGAAGAGGGCTATCAGCAGCGACACCGCCAGATTGATGATGACCACCCACGAGAAATCTTCCAAACTGGCACGCAGCCCCTTATCCAGAAACAGTACCACTCCCAAGGCACAGATGGTGGTCAGTGTGGCTGTCAGAATGGAGAGGTAGGCCCGCAAATTGTGCCGGTGCAGCAGATGATCGGCCATCACAATGGTGTTGTCGATAATCAGGTTGAGCGAAATGGTGATGCCTGCCAAGGTATAGAGCTGTATCTCGATGTCAAGAAGATAATAGGCCACCACCGCCACCAACAGGTTGACTGCCAAGCTCGCCGTCACCAGCACCATGTACCGCCATCGGCGGGTGAGCAGCAGAACGAACAGCAGCAGTATCAGCACTGTCAGTCCGCTACGGAAATAGATTTTCTCCAGTTCCTCCTCAATCTGTTCCGTGGCATCGTAACTGAGGTGAAGTCCGATATCGGAAGTTTTTAGTGAAGAGTGAAGAGTGAAGAGTGAAGCATGTCCATGCGGCACTGTTTCTTCATCCACAGATGACGCGGATTGTTTTTCGTTCACCGTAGGGGCATCCCTTGTGGGTGCCCAATGATTGATGTTGGCCGTTTCATTTGGGTACCCACAAGGGGTACCCCTACGGGTTGCATCCGCTTCTTTTTGAACATTGAACTTTGAACCTTGAACCTTGAACTTTGTACTTTGAACTGATTCTTCACTCTTCACTCCCCATTCGTCGCCCGTATCTGATTGGAACAATTCATTCATCACCTTCTTCACCTCCTTGCCGAGGGCCAATTGGTTTGCACTCTCTTCAGCAGTTGCCGACAGGTAGATAGAGTTCAGTCCATTGATGCGATAGTAACTTTGTGGCGGTGCTTCGGTGTGCCTCACTGTCACCACCTCGTCCAATCGGATGAGCCGGCCGTCGCGGTTTTTTACTGTAATTTCATCTATCGGGAAACCTGTTATATCGTCTGTATGACTTCGGAGAACGATATCCCCCACATGCTCCGTCCGAAAATGTCCGCTGACCGCGCTCTGTATATCTCCCGGTGTCAGACCGAGTGTCGCCAGTTGGTGCGGGTCGTACTCCAGCTGCCATTCCATGGGCATGGCTCCGCTCACACTCACCTGATAGACCCCTTTGAGGCGGGCCAGTGCAGGTTGGATGTGTTCTTCGGCATACTGTTGTATCAGTGCCGGTGGTGCAGGGGCATTCAGCGTATAGGTCAGGAAGGGACGACGGGCATTGTTGCCCGGACTGTTCACCCTCACCTGTGGGTACGATGTTCCGTCGGGCAGTTCGGGCCATGCCTGCCGCACGATGGTGGCGGCCTCAAAGCGAATGGCCTCGATGTTGGCATGTTTGTCCAGACTGACCGAGATGCTTCCACTGCCGTTGTACGAACGGCTGCTGATGCTGCGTACCCCCTTCATACGGGCCAGCATGGCTTCCAGTTTCGATGTTACTTCCATCTCTACCACCCGTGCCGAACTGTTCGGCAGGCTGAAGCTGACGGTCAGTGACGGGTTCACACGCGACGGATAGAGCCTGACGGGCAGCAGCGGCAACAGGGCGGCTCCCACCAAAGCTACACACAAGAATCCCACAATCAGGGTGAAGGACGATGTTCGGACGGATTTGTTCATTCTATTTTATTTCCTCCCCTTTTTCAAAATCAAACAATGTCAAACGGCGGATTTTATAATAGCTCAGCCAGTAGTTTTTCAGGGCGGCAATATAGTTCTTTTGCGCGGCGTCCTTGCGGTTCAGGGCGAGGGAGAGGCTGTTGATGTCCGACTGGCCGATGATGAACCGGGCGCGGGTGTCTTCGTAGGCCGACTCGGCCAACCGGCGTGCCTCTTCGGCACTTTGGATGATGCCGCCCTGTACATTGAAGTCGTTCACCGTCATGATGACCTCCTCCTCGATACTCTGTTCGCTCTGCCGTGCCGAGGTCTCCACCACGTTCAGGTTGTTGCGTGCCATGTTGTAGCGTCCCTTGCGTACACCCCAATCGACCAACGGGATGGAGACACTGACCGCCACCATGTCCTGCTGCAACAGATTACGCCACACGTCACTGAAATTGTCGGCCACCTGATTGAAGCCCACACTGGCATTCACGCTGACGTTGAAATAGCTCTCCTTGCGGGTGCGGTCAACCGTGCGGCGGCTCTCCAAGATGTTCTGTTTCAGGGTGAGGAACTGCGGATTGTTGCTCCGTGCCTGCGTTAATGCCTTGTCCACAGAGATGGTTTCAAAGGCAGGTCGTTCGGGCAGGGTGATGCGTATCTGCCGCTCTTTGTCCATGTTCAGGAACGATGCCAACTGGAACATGGCCCGTTTCAGAGTCATCTCACTGTTGCGTAGGGTATTCCGCGCATTCACCACATCCAACTCCAGAGTCAGCAGGTCTGACTTGGAGATGGCGGCGATGCGGTGACGCTCGCGCCCGATGACGCACAGCGTGTCGCACGATGCCAGGTTCTTCACTGCCAGTTCATGCTCGGCCTGTGCCTGTGCCAAGGTGAAGAAATAGCTGATGGCCTCTTCCGATACCTTTTCCATGTCGTAGGTCAGTTCCTTCTGCTTCCGCTCGAACTTCAGCGGCTCTATCAGTTTGTCCCATTTGAAAGCATTGTAGCCCACGAGACTCTGCGAATAGCCGATACGGAAGGGTACGGAAGTGAACTGCGAATAGGTGTCGGCACCAAAATAGCGCAAGTAGTCAAGGTTGGCATCCATGTAGAGGGTACCGCCCGTCCAATCGACATTCTGCCTGAGCGACAGTCCGCCCGAAGCGTAGTATGACTGCTGGGTGCGATAGACATCGCGGTCGCTGCCAGAGTCGTAGCGCTGGATGATGCGCCGGTTGTACTGCGCCGGTGTAAGATTCAACGTCAGACTGGGCAACCGCTCGGCCTTGAAGGCACGGAACTCCCAATAACCTGACAAATACGAGCTGTGTGCCCGAATGGCCGACAACGAACTGTCGGCCGCGATGCTGACAGCATCGGCTAACGTCAGGCGCAACTCCTGTGCCTGTATGGAGGTGAATGATAAAAGCATCATACACAACAATATGTTTTTTTTATATTTCATGGAAAATTCTGTATAATCATAAATACTAAAGCTATCTACTCCCCTCCATTCAGGGAGGGGCTGGGGGTGGGTCTCCTATATACCCCCCAATACACCAACGGAATCACAAACAGGCTCACCAAGGTGCCCACCGTCATGGTGGCAATCATGGCAATGGCCAACGGAGTCTGTAGTTCCGACCCGAGGTCGTGGGTGAAGAGCAACGGCATCATGGCCAGTATGGTGGTTAGTGAGGTCATGATGATGGAGCGCAAGCGGCGTGTGCCGGCCGTGTGGATGGCCTCCATCAGCGGTACACCCTCCTTGCGGAGGACATTGATCATGTCCAACTTCAGAATGGAGTCGTTGATGATGATGCCACAACTGACCACAATGCCGATGGCACTCATCAGGTTCAGGCTAACCCCACAGACAGCCATCACCACCAAGGCAAAACCAAGGTCGATAGGAATCTCGGCCAGCACTATCAGCGGTTGCAGGAAACTCTCGAACTGGGCTGCCAGAATGAAATACATCAGCAACAGCGAGATAAAGAGCACCACCACCAGCTCGTCAATCATCCGATGGCTGGAGAAGAAAGCGCCGGAGAAGGAGGGAGACCAGGTGGCCCCATTAAGTGAAGAGTGAAGAGTGAAGAATGAAGAATGGCCATGCGGCACTGTTCCTTCATCCACCGATGACGCGGATTGTTTTTCGTTCACCGTAGGGGCATCCCTTGTGGGTGCCCAATGATTGATGTTGGCCGTTTCATTTGGGTACCCACAAGGGGTACCCCTACGGGTTGCATCCGCTTCGTCTTGAACCTTGAACCTTGAACTTTGAACCAATTCTTCACTCTTCACTCTTCGTTCTTCATTTCCAAACACCCCTTTTTTTACCTTCTCCACAATCTTTTCCGCCTGCCTGGTGTCGGTATATACCAAGGGCACGTACTCACCCGCCATGCCGGCCGTGATGGTCTTCAGGTCTTTGGCCGGAAAGGTGGTGATGAAACTTCTCAGCGGTACGCGCTGCCTTTCGCCACGCACGGATGAGGGCACTTCTATCAGCGTGTGTGTCAGTATCTCATCCAACGTCTGTTCCTGCCCACTGATGCTGATGGGCAGATAGTTCTGGTATGACCGTAGTGTGGCCACCTTATTTTCACGCAAGGCAGTCTTCAAGGTACGGACAATCTCATCGTAACTCACCCCGTAGAGTAGCAGCCGTTCACGGTCGATGGTCAGACCAATCTGTTCCTGTATGGCCAGTCCTTCCGACGCTTCACCGGCCGCGTCATCCACCATCTGTTGCAGGGCTTGCAACCTGTCCACTTCCTGCAAACGGGCTTTGTCACTGTTGTACAGTTCCACCACCAACTGAGGCTCGTTGGTGTCGAATACCTTTTCAAATACATTTTCCGGAGCATAAAAGTGCACGGTAGCCTGCGGATAGTGAGTTGCCATCCATGAGCTGATGGCTGTTTGTAGCAAAGCCGGACCGTCGGCTGTGGCGGTACGTAAGTAGAGATCAGTTTCGGAAGTGGATGTCTGTTCCCGATCCAACAGATACTGGCGTGTGCCAATGTGGGCTTGGGATTCGATAATCAGTGAAGAGTGAAGAGTGAAGAGTGAAGAATTGCCATGCGGCACAGATTCTTCATCCACAGACGACGCGGATTGTTTTTCGTTCACCGTAGGGGCATCCCTTGTGGGTGCCCAATGATTGATGTTGACCGTTTCATTTGGATGCCCACAAGGGGTACCCCTACGGTTTGCATCTGCTTCGTCTTGAACCTTGAACTTTGAACCTTGAACACCCTCTTTGCAAAACCGTTCCAGCTCCTCTGTCCTACGCCGGTTTTCCTCCAAGTGGATATTTTCGTTCCAGTCGATACGGACTGCCAGCTCCGTGCGGCTTGTTTCGGGCATACGCTCCTTGGGGAGCAGGTAGAACATCAGTACACAGAGGGGAATGGAGAGTACAGCCATGCCCAATGTAGTCCGTTTGTGGGAGAATACCCAGTGGATGCCACGGTCGTAGAGGAGACTCACCCCCTTACCCCTCCCTGTGAGGGAGGGGAGTAGAATGTTCCATCCCTTACCTTTATTGCTGATATTTCCTGATTGCTTTTCTGATTGGCTATCGTTACAAAAAGAAGAGAATACTCTTGAGAAAGACTGGTATTTCATTTTACTCCCTTCCCTTATAGGGAGGGGCAAGGGGGAGAGTCCGATTTTATACAGCACCGGCAACAGGACAATACCCGTGATGTACGATGCCACCAGTCCCACGGTGACAGCAAACGCTTCGTCCATAAAGATGGCTCCGGCAATGCCACTGATGAATACCAAGGGGAAGAATACGGCGATGGTGGTCAGTGAGGAGGAGAGCATGGGGGTGATGACCTCGTTCGTACCTTGTGTACAGGCATCTTCCAGTGTGTAGCCTTTGTCGCGATACTGGGTGATGTTTTCCGTCACAATGATGGCATTGTCAATCATCATACCCTCGGCCAGAATCAGTCCCGACAGGGAAATGATGTTGAGTGACATGCCGAAGAGGTAAAAGAAGATGAAACTGATGACCAACGCCACCACCATGCAGATGCCAATGACAAGCGGAGAACGCACCCCTCCCATGAAGAGGGAGGCCACTATCAGGATGAAGAGGAAGCCGAGTGTCAGGTTCTGCTGCAGGTTGGTCAGTGTGTAATCCAACAGCTCCGTCTGGTTACGGGTAATGTCGAATTGGATATGCGGATTGCTTCGTTCCAGTGAACGGACAGTATTTGTCAGTGCCTCCTTCATACGGTCCATGTTCTCATCAGCCTGTTTGATGATGGCCAGACTGACAGCCCGGCGGCCGTTGTAGGTGGTCATGCCCGTCTCTTCGGCAGAGACCAACCGGACATCAGCCAGATCGCCCAACTGCAGGATACGCCCTTCGTGACGCAAGGGGATACGTCGGACATCCTCCACGGTACGCACCACGGTAGAGAAACGGATGTTGTACTCATAGTATCCGTCACGTACAGTCATGCTCCCCGGTTCCACATTGCTGCTTGCCAGTGCACTCTCGATGGCCGACACACCCATTCCCATGGACTCCATCCGTTCCAGGTCGGGCAGAATCTGCACCTGCTGGTGTACCAGTCCTGAAATATCTACCATGGCCACCTCGGGCAACTGCTCGATGCGGCGGCGCACCACATTCTCTGCAAAGTCGGAGAGGGAGAGGAAGGACCCTCCCCCTTGCCCCTCCACAAGGGAGGGGAGTAAAGTGTAATGCTTATCATTAGTTTGAGTATTCACGCCTTCCCTTTGGGGCGATTGCGAGCTGGCACAGCAATCGGGGAGCTTAAAGCGACGGAGGTGGTCGGGATGGGGTCCGCTCTTCTCTGTCAGATTCAGATACAGTACCGGTATGTCCGTGGCACTGGCCTTGATGACCCGTGGACGTTGGGTGTTTCGTGGCAAGTGGCTCATGGCGGCATCGGTCTTTTCATTCACTTCGATAAAAGCGAGGTCGATGTTGGTACCGTATTCAAAACGCAGGCGGATGAGTCCGATACCGTCGCGTGTCTCACTCCGCAAGTCCTCTAACCGTCCGACCTGCATCAGTTGTGCCCGGAGGGTACGCATCACGGTGTTCTCCAATTCACGGGCTGAGGTGTTCTCACCAGTGACCTGCACCGTTATTTCAGGGATGGCGATGTCGGGCAACAAGGAGACAGGCAACGCCTTGTAAGTGACTATACCTATAATGAAAAAAGCCGTGAAGGCCATGAATACCGCAATCGGGCGGCGTAATAAAAATCTTATCATAGTTCACTATCGTGTGCCAAATTCAAATTCCCCTTCACTATCACCGTGTCGCCCGCAGAGAGTCCCTCGTACTCCTTGGTACGCGGTGCCACGGTACACGAATCGCTGTTTTCGGCCAACACCTCCACGTAGTTCCATTGTGCCTTACCGCGTGTGAGGGTGAAGACTACGGGCTTTCCCGAACGCATCACTACGGCACTCTTGGGGATGACCAGACGCTCACCCATCGGCTGGCGCATGGTCACCTTCACGTTCATGCCCTCTATCAGCCGACCGTTGTTGCTCACACGGGCTTTCACCTTCACCATGCCGTTGCTCTCCACATAGGGATTCACTTCTGTCACCTCTCCCCATACCCGTGCTTGTGGGTCGCGCTCGGCAAAGGGAATGACGGACACGCTGTAGCCGGGGCGCACCATCGGCAGTTCGCTCTCCAGCACCGTGAAGGCCACTTCGGGGTGGGCATCGTCAATGACCAGACAGAAGGGCTCGCCCGTGGAGGAGAGATTGTCTGCCTTGGCCGTCAGGTTGGCCACCACACCACTGAAGGGGGCCTTCAAGGTGGCCTGCTTCAGTTCCTTCGCTGCTAGTTCGTAGGCTATCAACGCCTTGTTGTAACCGCTCTTGATGGCGGCCAGATGGAAATCGGAAGCCCCCTCCGACTCCCCCAACGGGGGAGAGGATGGTTCAGCTCCCTCCCTTTTGGGGAGGGTCAGGGAGAGGCCACTATCTATCTCCTCCAACGAAAACCCTCTACCTATTAGAATATCCTGTAGGTTCAGTCTGCTTTGCTCCAAGTTGTCCTTGGCCTGTGCCAACGACCGTTCGAGACGGAACTTGTCCAACTCGGCCAATTTCTGTCCGGTCTGTACCCGCTGACCGTTGCGCACCCACACATGGGCAATGCGTTCCACGGTCTTGAACCGCACTTCGGCCGAACGGCTGGCCGTCACCTTGCCGTTTCCTGCCAACTCCTGATAGAAAGTTTTGCCCTGCAAGACGGTTGTCTCTATCGGTTCCTGCTTGCGTTCTATGGTTGCAAAGACTGTTTCATCTTTAGCTTCTTGTACAGCTTCATTTGGAGTGGAAGAGACGCAGGAAGTAAAAATAAGTCCTATTATTGCAAGGTTGACATCGATAATTCTCATTTTTAAATAAATCTTGTTATAGACAATATTGTTACTGATAATCGTATTCCAATATCATAAATTCAGGGTCAGTAGCAACTGCATATATTTTCTTGTTTTCTTCGTCGAATGCGTAAGAAATAATTTTTTTATCTAGTTGATAGCATATTAATGGAACTCCATCCCATGAAAATATAAGGATTTTATCACATGAAGAGTTGTGATTTTCCTCATTCAAAGATCTTCCATTGTACATAACCGAAAAATAGTTTCCATGATTCTTTGGGGCAAAAAATGCATCTTTGCTTTTTTCTCCTATGGGACGTGCTCCTTCAATCTTATTGGAATTAATCTGTTTGAAGTGTGGAATAAAATTGTCAGGTCCATGAAGCCTTTTCTTTAACCCCCCATTCATATCATAGATATCAATCAAGTCAGTCATACTATAGCAAAGGGCGATCTTAGAACTCTCATTTGAAACGAAATTCATATAATAAGCATCCCTTTTAATTATTTCATTATAGTTCAATTCTCTGTGGTTTGGATATTTTGCAAAATGAAAAATCTCATTTCCCTCTGTATCATATTTGCACAATTGATTGTTCTTATCATATAATTGGCTTATAAAACCTTTATCAATAATTGATAGATTTGAATATCCTTTTTTATTGAGCTTGATGGTTTCAAATGGTTTAAGAAATATAGAGTCGATAAATTCATTCAAATGGTATTTGTGAATAATTGATGTTTGCATATCCCAAACTGCGATATGTTCTTTCGTTCCTTTTACAAAACGAGGAGATAACATCTCCAATGGACCATTACCTTTTTCTATTTTTCCTCCTATTTTCTTTTTGGTATTTAAATCGAAAACTTGAAAGAATCCATCATCCCCTCCAATGTCAAGTGTAATGAGATGATTTTTATAAATTTCAAGGTCAATGGGCATATAAACGTCTTCTTCATCTAAGAATACTGTGCTTTTCAATTTTCTTGTTTCTTTTATGTCGCTCCATTCCCATGAAATTTCATGCTCATATTTATGTTCAGTTTTAAAACAAGATGTAAGTAGTACTGACACTAAAAATAAACAAATTCTATTCATTATCTTTATGTTGTTTTAAGGGAAAGCATGTACTAATTTAATTGTAGTTTATCTTAATACATGCTTTCATATTGCTATTTTAAACCTTCAGATAGTATTTAACTGTCAGAATCTCTAAATTATTCAGACTTCGCTCTCATGTAATAACACATTATGCCTTCAATGTCTGTTCCTGGGTATGTAATGTGGCAATGACAGTTATAATCAGTTACACAAAGTTTGTTGCAATCGTCTAATGTGCCTGTTGAGGATTCATCATTAGCCAACGCCTCAATATTCGCCAATGCCAATTCAGAGAAATTACTCTTCGTTTGGTTCATATACACATTGAATCCAGCCACCGCCATAATCGCAACTGCGAACATCGCACTTAAAATTTTCTTTTTCATATTCAATTCTTTCACTTGTTAATACTTTATTTCTCTTCTGCTCACTTTCTGTTTCATCATTTCCACAGTGGGGTGAACAGTTGCCCAAAACTTGGTTGACAAGTTGACGAGATACCAGTTAACAAGAATTTCTTGCACAGATTTCTCGCAAAATTGTCCATTCAATCGTTTTTTATTACCTTTGCACCGTTTTAACGACCTCCTTTCTTTTAAGTTAGTTTAGGGGTGAGTAAGGATGAAGAGAGTACTTCGGTCAAAAAGTGGAATCTCTTCATTCTTTTGTTATCTTTTGCAAATGTAGGCAAAGCCTCATTTATCGCCAAAGTTTATTTCAGCTATCTGCTCTTACATTTTTCTGTAATAAGCGAGACTGGCCATTCCATCGGTTCTGAAATCAGCCTGTGAACATCCCTTTGTCTGATTTTGGGGCAAAAATAGGTATAATATAGCCTGCATTACGCTTACATCCACTTACATTTTGCCCTTTTCATCGGGATTCTTTTCCATACGTGCCAATGCTCTCGGAGCAAAACAAGCAAAATTTTGTAGATGCCATAAGAAGCACTACCTTCCCTTCTCTTTTTCGGCGAAATTAGGCTATTTTTATTAGTCTGCCAAAAAAACGATATAAAAATACATTTTAATATCGACCGTAGGCAACCACTGTTTTTCTCCTTGTTTCAACTGTTTGCGATATGTTGCAATGAGGCTGTAAATCTGCCATTTTTCGTGAGAATATTGAATTTGCCAATGGGATGCATTACCTTTGATTGGGAAATCGCAGATAAGCTGCTGAAATCAGCTTCATCAGCATTGGTTACATGCCATTAAGAGGGTGAAAGTGGCATCCGCAATGGAAATTTTTACTTTTTCCTTCATTTTTTTGAGCGAAATGTTGCATGATTCAAAATTAAGCATTACTTTTGCACCGCATTTCGGAAATAAAGAGTACGGAAAGCCTGCTTCAGTAGCTCAGTTGGTTAGAGCACATGACTGTTAATCATGGGGTCGTTGGTTCAAGCCCATCCTGAAGCGCAAGAAATACAAAATAAGCGTTCTCATTTTAAAGGTTAAACAATTTGCTTCAGTAGCTCAGTTGGTTAGAGCACATGACTGTTAATCATGGGGTCGTTGGTTCAAGCCCATCCTGAAGCGCAGGAAAGGATGTGTC
>JAFXDL010000060.1 GCA_017516265.1 Bacteroidaceae bacterium | reverse complement strand
TGTTCTGAATACAATAGCCACTGTTGCCATGATAATACTGTTATTTGGTTGTGCAAAGATACAACATTTGCACAACATTTGCACAACATCTTTGCAATTTTGCACAACCGATTGCAATTTTATGCAATAATCACCAAATAGTAACTATTTGAATAGGTGTATTTTATTGTGATATTAGATTTTGCCACGTTTTATAAATAGTACTCTCGACGGAGGTACACTTGCGCAACATCCTACATATCCGCGCGTGTTCAATCAACACCTGCTTGAAGTATCGTTCGACAACAAATCCAAAACGGCGGTTTCCGAAACAGCGGTTTCGCAACGCAAATACAGTGTACTTTATTGATACGACCAAACGATATGACAAGATTTTGATAATTCTGCTGAAAGTCTTTACTCTTTTCGTACATTTCCTTGCAATTCCTCATCTTTCAGATTCAGAATTTCTTGATTCAAAGGCTGAACAGCCAGCCGTACCTTGTAAATTGCACATGAAATTGTGTTTTACAGCACATTTCGTGAAAATCTTCACTCTCCACCATTTATAATTCATAATTAAATCGTACCTTTACTGAAAAGTCCCTTGAAAAAGTGGCGTATATCATCTAAAAGTCCCTTGGAAAAGTGGCACATATTATCCAAAAGTCCCTTGAAAAAGTGGCTATAAATTTTCAATTGACTGAGAACTAAAAAGTTATGCTAGAACAAGAAAAAGAACCCGTCAGCATCCCGTAGATTGCTGGCGGATTGCTTTTTCTATGTTTTACAACACATTCCGTGAAATTCTTCACTCTTCATAATTTATAATTCGTAATTAAATCGTACCTTTGCCCTGTCTTTACTTTGACACTCTTCTTCGGAAGGGTATCAGTGAGGAAATTACATAGTGGAAAAGGCGTTTACTTGACGCTTTGGTTTGACACCCTGAAATCTCGCAAATTTCATACTCGTCAAAAACAAAGCAACGGTGAATGCCCCTTGTGATGTATTTATGCAGATACATGCTTGCCCGTATAGGAAGAGGTGTATGGTGTCGTATATACATTTGACGTGGGGCTTCTTCGTTGCTCGTTCCGACGGGTAGGGCAATGCGAGAGCCTCAGGGTGTGGGACGAGCAACAGGCACAGATTCCCACGTCTTTTTTATCTATGTATCCATCAACATCAAATAAGTCGTTAGAAACATTAATGACCGAATCAGGGGAGTCTATAGGTACAAAAAAATCTAATTATGAAAAAGTTTCTTTCTTTGATTGTATTGTGTTCTTGCGTAGAAGATTTATTTGTCGTATTCATCGATTTTTTCTCATTACACTAGAATACTTAGCCAAGAATTTTGCAAAAGAATTATTTGTATAAACCAATAAATATAGATAGAATTGACAACTTATGAAAAATACATTACCATATTACGTTAGCGTCATAATTGCTAGTTTGTTTTTCTCATGCTCAGGAGAGAATAAAAATAAACTAACTAGCTATTCTTTACCTCAAAAAGATTATGAAGAAACAGAAGTAAATGTCATTGAACAGAGTTTACCTACTATAATGGTCATTCCAAGTGATCACTTGCTCAGCAAACACAATTCATTAAAATCAAATGAACAAACTATAATAAGGGATTATAATCAACTTCTACAAACCAACAATGATTGTAAGACCTTTATATCTGCGATTCAAGATTACTTCATTAAATTAGACTACCCTTTAACTGATTTGGAGCAATCGCTAAAGTCTATAAGTAAAAATACAGAATTGGATATGGCCGATGAATTAGAAAAAGATGCAAAGACTTTACTGCTGACGACTGTTTCTCCTGATATTATTCTTGAATTTGATTACGAATATGCATACGATGCCAACAGCTCAAGTTTGGAAAAAGAACTTAAATATACGATAAATGCAATAGATGCTTATACAAACAAAGTGTTCTCATCTGTAACTTCCGAAAAGTCAAAAGGGAACAACCTGTTTGACAATCTAAGCAAATCATCATCACAAAACATAGATAAACTATCCCAGAATATTCAAAAACACTTTGCAGATATTGCATATAAAGGGCGAGAAATTACAGTCAGAATCGCGGTAGAGAAAAGGGCTAATATCAGTCTTTCCGATGAAAGCATTGAAGGAGATACTTATACCGATTGGATAATTGATTATATGAAGGTAAACACCAAAAAGGGAACCTACAAACTTCAAAGAAATACAAATAATGAATTGTATTTTGAAAATGTTCGCATAAAACTTATCAATGAAGATGGTACCCAATATAACGCTTATGACTGGGGAAGAGAGTTCTGCAAAAGTATAAAAAAGAATTTGGGGGTCAGAACTAATAATAAAACACAAGGATTAGGTACTGTATTAATAACAATAAAAGGAATATAATTATGAGTAAGATTTCTATAAATAGGATTGTCATCATACTATTAACTGCTTTATTTTTGAATGCATGTACTGATAGAAAAAGTAATGGAATCTATTTCAAGCCCCAAATGCAAGAAAGCAAATTAACGGATAGTGAAAGAGAAAAAGCTATACAGGCAAAAAGAGCGGAATTATTCTCTTTGGATTCACTGATATTCAACAATAGCATAAAACTCTCAATTTTAGTACCTAAACCGACAGAGAAGATTACTCCAAATGTATCGAATTATGCTCTGTCCAAAATGCTAACGATTGTTTCACAAAATGGGGTTGGTTGCGTAGGTAATGATCCCATATTTGCTTTGGCTATGACTATGACACCATTAAAAGAAGGAATAACGACCACAATTCCGCAACAAGCATACACAAACTATGACATTAATTTGTATGTAGGAAACATGATAACTGGAGATTTATATGATTCTTATAGAATGGAAATTATAGGAATTGGAAATACATCTGAAGCTGCAGCCATCAATGCCATATCAAGAATCTCAAATAATGCAGAGATACAAAAAATGCTAAAAAACTCTAGTAAGAAAATTATAGCTTGGTACAAAGAATATAGTCGTAGTTTTATATCTTTAGTCGAATCTTTGGTTGCTCTCAACAAATACTCTCAAGCATTGTGTTTGCTAAAATCTGTTCCTCAAGAAGCTGAAATATGCTTTGCATATGCCGAACAACAGATAGATAAAATATCAAAAAAACTTTTAGAACAAAATGCGGCCAAGAATTTAGAAGCTTTGAAACATGCAATTGCAGCTGGAGGAAATAAATACAATCCAGAAACACATGCATACTTGAGCATGATACCAACAGATTGTTTGGAAAGACTTGAGGGAGAGAAGATTTTTGACCAATACATAGAAAACTTAAGGCAAGAAGAAAAAGAGGCAGTTGAGCATCAACGTTTTGTTGAAAAAGAGCAACTTGCATACCAAAAATTGGAACTTCAATTACAATTAGAGACAAATCAAGCTATAATTGAACAGTACAGGACTGAAGCTGTTGCAAATAAATCTGGGAATATAGAGGGTGACGTTTCCATAGGAGCAAGTTTAGCAAATCTGATAGGTGGGGCCTTTGGTGGAGGACCATTTGTGGGGATAATAGGTGAAGTTGTACAGTTAGGCGTTAATGAAATTCTTAATTTTTTGATTTAAATAAAACATGGACGAGTTTATTTATTTTTTACATACAAACTTAGAGATTATTATTCTAATCTCTATCATTTTCATAATATCCATTAGTGTAATATTTAGAAAGAAAGGCGGTAAAGATGGTTGCTTGAAAATAGGTTGTATGGGGATTCTAATTATTGGAACTGTAGAAGTAGCAATATTATATTTGATGCCTTCTTTTCCAGAGTATATACCATCAAAAGTTGACAAATATATCAAAACAAATGATTTCAATAAAGCCCATATATGGATTGAAAGAATGAGATTTGATTATTTGCCATCAGGGCTAACTTCTAAAGAAGATGAAAGACAAACTCAGTTTCTGATAAGGAAATACGATTTACTTAATGCAGAAACAACATATTTGTTCAATTTGATGGATGAGGAAAGTCTAAATAGAATAGTCTCACTAATGTATAACACAACACTTGAAAATTCTCCAAGTATAGGTGAATTTAAGAGTTATAACACGGATGATTATGCATATAAAACAAATGCTAAATGTGTGGACGAAATAATGAGATACAACAGAATTTGTGACATGTTATTAAATAAAGCCATAAATCTGAATAATTTCAAATTTGCGAAGGCCATCATTCCTTTATATAAAGAGAATTTAATAATAAAAGAAACTGATTTCAGTCTGTTTGGAGACAATACATATGTTGTAAAACTGTCAAAAGAAGATATAGATAACGCAAAAGAAAAATTGAAAGCTGCCATTAGAGGGGATATTGTTGGTGAAGGAATCAATGAACCCAATAAAGAAAGACATGAGTATGACAATCTTTTTGATACAGGCTATGAAGACTTTATAATTTGCTCACAGGAAGAAATTTATTCTTCCCATGTAACCAAAGAATTAAAAATGGACTTGGATAAAGACGGTGAACTTGAAATAGCAATAATAGGTTTGGATCAAACAGGAATAAAGATAAATGGTTACAAAGGAGGATATAGAATGTGTCTTTTAACTTCTTTAATTCAAAATGCAAATTTGCTTGAAGCTTATGATGCAGACAGCGAATTCAATGAAGGATATTTTGCTCAAGCATCACATATTGACTTGGACAATGACGGTATTGACGAAGTGGTGATAGCTCTAGGAAATAAGTTAACCGAAATGGCTATTGCAATATATAAAACAAGTAGTGTTATTACCTTTCCTTTTGAATTTGTTGGTATAATACAAGGGCAAAGAAAAATCTACGTTGACAAGGAAAAACACATCATAGCTCCTTTTGGTTCCCAAGGGTTATATACTGAGTACATTTATAATGGTGACAAAATCAAAAAAATTGGAGGTGTGTGAAACATCCCCCAAAAAGTATCTTAAGATAAAGGCCCAAGTATCTTAAGATAAACGGGCAAGTATCTTAAGATACTTTGCACTTGGACTTATGTTGCCTATTGTTCGTTACTGCCAACGCCGTTGGCAGACGTCTGCCAGCACCGAGGCAGTACTCTGCCAACGGCGAGGCAGTAACATAAAGTCGGTATATGTTCTTCGTTCTTTCCCACAGAATACCCCCTTTTAGGTACTCTTTACTTAATTATAACTAACTTTAGGTATTTCCTGTTTGAGGAATTAGCAGTAATTTTGCAGCCGAAATACTAGAATATGGGTAAAAAGAACAATAAAAACAAGGTATAAAGGTATGAAAAGATTATTTGTATGGTGGACGATGATGTGTGTGATGTCTGCCGTATCGGTAGTGGCTCAGAGTCATCAGGGACACAGCCACGCCAAGGTGAAACGCAGCGATGCGAATATTGTGGGACACGTGATTGATGCCGCGAGCGGACAGCATGTGGCCTTTGTGAATGTAACGCTGAAGGGTACCACCATCGGTACCACTACGGACGAGAGCGGACACTACTTCCTGAAGAACCTGCCCGAGGGGACCTTCACCATGGAGGTGGCCACATTGGGATACAAGACCGAAACACGCGAGGTGGTGACAAAGAAGGGTAAGACACTGGAGGAGAACTTCACCATAGAGGAGGACATGATAGCCCTGGACGGTGTGGTGGTGTCGGCCAACAGGAACGAGACGTCGCGCCGACTGGCCCCTACTTTAATTAATGTAATAGATACCCGCCTGTTCGAGACCACCACATCGCCCACACTGGCCGAGGGACTGAACTTCCAGCCGGGTGTGCGTGTGGAGAACAATTGCCAGAACTGTGGTTTCCAGCAGGTGCGCATCAATGGTCTGGAGGGACCTTACACGCAGATATTGATTGACTCGCGCCCCATCTTCAGTGCCCTGTCGGGTGTGTATGGACTGGAGCAGATTCCGGCCAACATGGTGGAGCGTGTGGAGGTGATGCGTGGTGGAGGCTCGGCTCTGTTCGGTTCGTCTGCCATTGCCGGAACCATCAATATCATCACCAAAGAACCGTTGCGCAACAGCGGACAGTTGGCCCACACGACCATGTCAATCGACGGCTCTATGGACCACAGCACTACACTGAACGCTTCACTGGTGACTGACAACCGCAAGGCGGGACTCTTCATCTTCGGACAGAACCGCCAACGCGAGGCTTACGATGCCAACGGCGACAGCTACAGCGAACTGTGCGAACTGCACCAGCAGACGGTGGGATTCCGTTCGTACGTGAAGACAAGCATGTACAGCAAACTCTCCTTTGAGTACCACCACATCGAGGAGTACCGCCGGGGAGGCGACTCGCTGGACCTGCCACCGCATCAGGCCAACATTGCCGAGCAGACGGAGCACAGCATCAATGGCGGAGGAGTGAACTTCTCATACTTCAGCCCCAACGAGAAGCACCACCTGAGCCTCTATGCTTCGGCCCAACACATCGACCGACAGAGCTACTATGGAGCCGGGCGCGACCCCTATGCCTACGGTGCAACCACTGACCTCACTACGGTGGTGGGCGGACAGTATGTCTATAACTTCGACCGCTGCCTCTTCATGCCGGCAGCCTTTACGGGAGGTGTAGAGTACAACCGCGATGCTCTGAAGGACAACATGTGGGGCTACGGGCGCGAACTGGAGCAGACGGTACACATCAGCAGCCTGTTCCTGCAGAACGAATGGAAGAACGACCAGTGGAGTTTCCTCATCGGCGGACGTTTCGACAAGCACAACCTCATCGACGGACTCATCTTCAGCCCCCGTGCCAACGTGCGCTTCAACCCTTCGGAGAACATCAACTTCCGTGCCAGCTACTCGGCCGGATTCCGTGCTCCACAAGCCTTTGACGAGGACCTCCACATCGAGGCAGTAGGTGGTGGTGTGTCCATGATTGAACTGGCCAGCGACCTGCAGGAGGAGAAGTCGCACAGCTTCAGCCTCTCGGCCGACCTGTACCAACGCTGGGGCGATTTCCAAGGAAACCTCCTCATCGAGGGATTCTACACCACGCTGAACGATGTGTTTGCCCTGCGCGAGAAGAGCCACGCGAACGGCATCCTCACGCTGGAACGACACAATGCATCGGGAGCCGACGTGTATGGTATGACACTGGAAGGAAAACTGGCTTATCAGAACAAACTCCAATTACAGGCAGGAGCCACCCTGCAGAAGAGCGAATACAAGCAACCTGAACAGTGGAGCGAGACGGCCAAGGCCGAGAAACGCATTGCCCGCACACCCGAGGCTTACGGATACTTCACATTGAGCTACACGCCCATCAAGCCCTTGACGGCAGCTTTCTCAGGAACCTATACTGGAAGCATGCTGATGCAGCACGTGGCCGGATATGTGCCCGAAGACATTGCGGTGGAGACTCCCGACTTCTTTGACCTGAACTTCAAGCTCAGCTACGATTTCGACTTGGGTGGTGGTTCGGCCCTTCAGGTCAATGCCGGTGTGCAGAACATCTTCAATGCGTATCAGGATGACTTCGACAAGGGAGAACTGCGCGATGCCGGTTACATGTACGGTCCCGGTCTTCCCCGTTCATTCTTTGCCGGTGTGAAGTTGGATTTCTAAAGAGGTGTAAGCCGCTTTTTGGTTCAGGCACGGATTATGCGGATAAACACGGATTCATGACAGGGTATCCGTATAATCAGCATAATCCGTGTCTGAATTTATTTGTTACGTATCTCTTCTTCCCCTATTTTTGGAGTCAGTCCGAAACCCTGGTTGCAAATTATGCCGGGGGTGTGTCGAAATGCATCCATTTGTTTTTTTAGGCACGGATTACGCGGATTACACGGATAAATTATAACCGTTCGGGTATAAAAATGAAATATAAATCCGCGTTAATCCGTGTAATCCGTGCCTAAATTCATTTTTGACACACCCCCATCATGTAAACCAATTATATATAACCGACTTTTCGGACTGTTCCTATTTTTGTTGGCGATACTGCCGGGGAGTCATCCCATACTGTTGTTTGAAATAGCTGTAGAAGGTGGTGGAATTGGTGAAGCCACACCGCTCGCGCACTTCATCAATATTGAGGTCGGTATCCAGCAACAGACGGGCGGCATGTTGGAGGTGTGCCTTGCGTAGCAGTTCGATGGGCGACAGACCGGAAACACGCTTCACCTTGGTATAGAACTGCGTGCGTTTCAGGTTGGCGCAAGCGGCAAACTCTTCGACATTGAACTCCGGGTCTTCAATATGCTCTTCCATCAGTGTCTCCAACAACTGTCTGAAGCGTTCGTCTTTAGCGGTCAGTTGCGAAGACTCTCTGGAGAGAGGAGCCTGTCCGCCATCTTCAGTAGAATCATCGGAAACCTGTCCCGAAACTTCCTGCTGATGGTCTGCAGGAACAGACGTCTCGTGAGACTTTTCACCCCCTGGCTCTTCAGAAACCTGAACCGGATGATAAGGAGCATTACCCGCTGCCCGCTCAGGATGTATGAAACGGTGCACAATCAGGTACAAGAACAATCCTATAGCCAAAAAGAGAACCAGCATGGAAAGCATGGCAGGCCATTGGGTCCACCAAGGTTCACCTATTATCACGACATGGGTGCTTTCCGCTCCCCAATGCACCCCATCAAGACTGGCCCGCACATGGAAGGAGTGACGGCCTGAGGGGAGATTCTTATAGAGGACCTTGTTGGTGTGTGTGCCACCTTGCCATGTACTGTCGTGCCCAGCCAGGCGGTACTGGTATCTGACCGCATTCACTTGGGCATAGTCCAGGCATGAGAAGTGCCATTCCACATTGTTATGCGTATAAGAAAGCTCCATTTCATCGGTGTCGATGAGCCGACTCTCACCATCTACAGAGACAAAAGTGATGTGTGTCTGCAAGGAGGGAGAAGCTACACTGTCCGCCCCTTCTGCCTGACCGGAGAATTGCAGACAAGCGATCCCCATCTGGCCTGTGGCCACCCACAGGCATCCTGAGTGGTCGGTCAGGAGAGCCCCGATGCGATTGTCACGAATGAGGTCTTTCGTGTTCCCTTGGCTACGGTGATGGGTACTCTTCCCACTCTTCAAGTCAAGGAGGTGCAACCCGTTGCCATAGGTAGAGAAGGCTTCGGTAGTGGCATCCAATGCCACAACCTGCGGAAACTGTCCGTTCAGCTGGCGGGCTACCTCCTGCGGCATCAGTTGCAGGGTGCACACGGTTCCGTCGTTTCCCAAACGAAGAAGTTTCCCCCTACCGTCATAAGCATAGACGGTTGCCCCACTCTCGGGCAACACCTGTCCGCCCCGTAGCTGAATGTTTGACGGAGCTGTAAAGACCCCGTCAAGGATATGGTAAGAAATGGTCCGCTCGGGAGTGAAGATTAACAGTTGGTCGCCCCACGCGGCCAAGTCCATGCATTGGCTGGCACTGCGGTAACCTGTGGGGAAAGGTGTGCGGCGGGCAATGCGGCGGGAGTGGTTGTAGATGATGACTTCGCGAGGAGTCAATGCCAGGCAAAGGTTGCGATAAGTGGTCATACGGGTCACACTGTCTGAGGCGGGCAGTTTTTCTTCAAAGCCATTCAGATAGATACCCTCCTTGGTCATCAGCCAATCGCCTCCGTCCTCATCGGTACAGATGTCCAGCACTTCGTGCGGGAAGGTCCGGACATCCAATTTCCCCTTATTCAACCGGATGCGGTTGCACCGCTTGTCCGAACCGTATTGCCACATGTACAGTCGGCCCTTGTGGTGATACCGAAACAGGGAGTCGGCCTTCTCGGGAGTATAAGGAAGCAGCTGGTTGGTGTCGAAGAGAAAGCAACCGGCCAGGCCTGCCGGAGTAAACACCCACAGGCAATTCCCCTCCTTGTCCGCCTCGATGGCTCTGACAGGAAGGTTGTAGAGGGGATGCTTGGGGGAATCCCAAGTGAAGACTTCATGTCCGTCGATGCGGTTCAGTCCGTTGGCAGTACCTGCCCAGATGTATCCGTGGTGGTCCTGTTCCAAGGTTGTCACCTGATTGCTGGTCAAGCCGGCCTGCTTGTTCAGGTAACGTATGCCCGTCTGGGCCTGGCCACACAGTGTAGTGACGAATAATAGTACAATTGTCGTATAAAAGACCTTCATGCTTCTCTTCATAGCTAATACTGCAAAGATAGCGCTTTTCTGCCAATATCCGAACATTTTATACCCAAAAGTGAACAAAACAGATATAAATACAAGGTGTATGTATCCACAAGAGACACATACACCTTACTGTTATACTCCCCTCAAGGGAGGTATGTCAATGCTTGAATGAACTGGATTAGCAGGGGCGCTGCTTGGGCAGGTTGAATACATCCTGCACCTCTTTCATCGCCTCGTCTGTCATACCTTCAGGTTCTGAACCCATGTTCTTGGCGCACATATAAATCTGAGCAGCCTTGCAGAGCACATCGGTCTGGTCGAAGGCATCCATGATGTCCTGTCCCACGGCCACTGTACCGTGCTTCTCCCACATCACCACATCGTGCTGCTTGATTTTCTCCAATGTGGCCTCTGCCAGTTCTACAGAGCCGGGCAGACCGTAAGGTATGATGCCGATGCCCAGAGGAGCGAAGGCTAAGGTTTCGGGAATCATAGACCAAAGCACGCGAGTCATTTCGTTGCCTTCGAGGAAGCGGCGTATATGACTCATGGCCACCAGTTCGATGGGATGGGTGTGCAACGTGGCCTTGTAGATGGAACCCGTCTCGAGCAGATAGTTCTGCAGAGCGAGGTGCGTGGGCAACTCAGAGGTGGGACACACAGGCTCGTCGGCAATGATTTCATACGAGCTGCAATCGTCGCAGATACGTATGATGGAGCCATTCTGCATAGGATAGCGGGCCAGGTCGCGCATGCGCTTACCAGTGCCTTTGCAATAGAAATACTTGCCTTTGAGGTAAGGAAACACCATGCCAATCTGTTTCACAGGAGCGATGGCGGGCATTGTTGCCCACGATGCATCGGCAAACTCAGTCACGTTCACTGTGATGTTTCCACCGTTGCGCTCAGCCCAACCTTTCTGCCAAAGGTAACCTGTCACCTCGGCAATGTCATTGATGACGGCACGCAGGCCGTCTTTTCCTTCTAATATGCTCATAGTTATTTACTTCAGTAATTCAGGAATAAATGTAGATACAATCAGTACGATGATACCGACAATCAGTACGGTAATGGTCTTCGCTGAACAGCCCTTCCACTCCTTGAGGATGATGCCCCATACGTTGGAGAAGGTGACGTTCAGTGCCATCAGGATGCAGAAGGCGAGGGTCATCAGTGTGGGAGATTCGGTGAGGAATCCTTTTCCCAGTGACAGGCCGAAGAATTGGCTGTACCACAGACCTCCAGCCAAAGCACAGAAGATGAGGTTGTTGAGCCATACGTTGCCTTTCTTGTAGTCGCCCCATGTGTTGTTCTTGCCGTTCTGGTAGAAGCAGTAGATGGCATTGGTGACAAATCCGCCGAGGGTGACCAGCAGAGTGGCTGGCAATGTGCGGAACATCGGGTCGGTGAGTTCTCCGAAGTTGATGTCTTTGCCGAACTCCAGACCGACATTGAAACAGCCGCTCATGAAACCGGCCAACAGGGCGATGGCAAGACCTTTCGGGAAGTTGAAGTCCTTCACGGCAGCTTTCTTCTCTTCTTCCGAAAGTGAAGCGGCTTTCATGCCACCGGCCACACCAATGATGGCAATACCCACAAGGGTGACTACCACACCGAGGATGACGGCAAATGTCAGAGAGTCAAGTGCATTCAGTTCGGGGAAGAACATGTTCAGCAACACGGGTCCCATGATGGTACCCAATCCGGCACAGGTTCCCAAAGCGATGCTCTGGCCGAGGGCTACACCCAAATAGCGCATGGAGAGACCGAATGTCAAACCTCCGACTCCCCACAATACTCCGAAGAATACGGTCATCCAGATATTGAATGAGTTACCGTCAGTGAACAGTTCGCCCAAGCTGTGACCTTCGGGTACTGCCAACAATGCTCCCAACAGGGGGAACAGCAGCCATGCAAATACACCCTGTACAATCCAGTACGACTCCCACGACCAATCCTGGATCTTATTGATGGGTACGTAGCAACTTGACTGGCAGAAGGCGCCGATGGCTATGATTAATAGTCCGATTACTATATCCATAATATAAAAGACTCCCTCTAACTCCCCCGGTAGGGGGGAGAACCCTGTCCTTGCAGAGAAGTTAGAGGGAGGTTATTTAAGTTGATAATCTTAGTTAATAACAGTATCTGATTCCTCCCCCTTTGGGGGAGTTAGAGGGGGCTTCTCCCTTATCTCTTAGAAGTAACCTCAGCCACGTACTTGTCGATTTCAGCAATGAAAGCGTCGCCTACGGGCACATTGTTCTTCAAGCAGAACATGTCATATACAGCCTGCCAAGGCATAGCCTTCTGTTCTTCGAGGAGGGCAAGTACCTTGTAGCCTTCGCCTGCCAACTCGTACTTGGCGATGAGTTCTTTCGGTTCGAGGAGGGCACGGAGCATGCACTTCTGTGCTGAACGAGAACCGATAACGTAAGCACCGATACGGTTGATAGAACCATCGAAGAAGTCGAGACCATAGTGTACGCGGTCGAGAGCACCGGCACGAACGATTTCGAAGAAGAGTTCCTGAGTGGGGTCGTCCATGATGGTCACGTGGTCAGAGTCCCAACGAACGGGACGAGACACGTGCAGCATCAGTTCCTTCACGAAGGGCAATACGGCAGACACCTTGTCAGCGGGAGATTCTGTCGGGTGATAGTGACCGGTGTCGATGGTCAGAATCTTGTCGTACTTAGAGGCATATGCAGTGTAGAAGTCGTGTGAGCCTACAGTGAAGCTTTCCAGACCGATACCGAACACCTTACCTTCGATACAATCCTTCATCATGGGCTGTTCTTTGGCGAAGATTTCGTCCAATGACTCCTTCAGGAGGCTGCGGTAGAGACCGTGGTTCACGCTCATGTCCTTGCATCCGTCGTGTACCCAGAGGTTCATGATACAGGGGTCTCCTTGGGCTTCACCCATGGCGTTGGCGATGTCACGGCAACGCTTGGTGTGCTCAATCCAGAAGTCGCGGATACCCTTGTCGGGGTTAGAGAGAGAGAGGTTGCCACTCTTCGGATGCGAGAATGAAGTAGAGTTGAAGTCCAGCGGAGTGTTGTTCTCCTTACCCCAGTCAATCCAGCTCTGGAAGTGCTCTACACTTACCTCGTCACGGTCAACCACCTTGCCCTGGAAATCTCCGTAGATTTCGTGGAGGTTCAAGCGGTGAGTACCGGGAATCAATGACTTGGCCTTGAGGACATCCTGACGGAGTTCGTCAATGTTGCGGGCAGCACCGGGGAAGTCACCAGTTGACTGGATACCGCCAGAGAGGGCACCAGCCTGTACTTCGAATCCCTTCACATCATCAGCCTGCCAGCAGTGCATGCTCAGGTGGAAGTCCTGCAATTGGTCCAATACTTTGTCTGTGTCAACACCAAGGGCAGCGTAGCGCTCCTTGGCAATCTCATACGATTTCTTAATCAGTTCTTCTTTCATGATAATTGTTTTTTATTGGTTTGTAATTAATGTTGATGTCACTTGGTTACTTCCACGAATTTCTGGAAGGCCTGGTTCCACACCTCAGTGTCTTGTGGGAGGAACTCTGCCGTCTTGATGGACGAGGCGATGAGTTGGCGCATGCCCTGGATGTCACTGACCATGCCGACGGCTTTGGCCTGCAACATGATGTTGCCGATGGCTGTACCCTCTGACGGACCTGCCACCACGGGGATACCCAGGGCGTTGCAGGTGAACTGGTTGAGCACATTGTTCTTCGATCCTCCACCGATGACGTGGAGCTTTTCGATGGCGAAGGGTGCCATCTGCTGCATCCAGCCGAACACCTGCTTGTAGCGGAGGGCAAGGCTTTCGAAGATACAGCGGGTCAACTCGCCGTGAGTCTCGGGCACGGGCTGTCCGGTGCGGCGGCAATATTCCTGGATGGCCTCAATCATCTTGTCGGGGTTGGCAAAGAGGGCATCGTCTGGGTTGATAAGGCTGCGGAAGGCTGGAGATGCCATGGCTGCCTCAATGAGTTCGGGGTATGAGTAGTCGGTGGTCCACTCCTTGCGGCAACGCTCGAGCAGCCACATACCACAGATGTTCTTGAGGAAGCGGGTTGTGCCCTCCACACCACCTTCGTTGGTGAAGTTGGCATCGTAGCTCTCCTGGGTGATGATGGCATCCTTCACCTCAATGCCCATGAGCGACCACGTACCTGAGCTGAGGTAGGCAAAACGCTCGTTCTGGGCAGGTACGGCAGCTACGGCACTGCCCGTGTCGTGTCCGGCTACGGCAATGACGGGGATGTCTCCCAGTCCGGTCTGCTTCTGTACCTCCTGGCTCAGTGTGCCCACCTTCTCGCCGGGGAAGACAAAGCGTCCGAACTGCTCTTCGGTGAGGCCTACGGCATCCATCAGCTCCTTGTCGAAGCGTTTGGTGCGGGGGTCGAGCATCTGTGAGGTGGAGGCAATGGTGTATTCGGTCACCATCTCGCCGGTGAGCATGTAGCTCAGTGCGTCGGGGATGAAGAGTATCTTGTCGGCAGCTTCCAATGCCGAGCTCTTGTCGCGACGCAGGGCATAGAACTGGAAGAGGCTGTTGAAGTTGAGGAACTGGATTCCAGTCACATTATAGACCTTCTCCTTGGGCACCACGCTGAAGAACTCTTCCATGGCGCTGAAAGTATGGGGGTCGCGGTAGCAATAGGGACTGCGCATCACACCGCCATCCTTGCCGAAGCATACGAAGTCCACACCCCAGGTGTCGATACCGATGGATTCTATCTGGATGCCTTCTTGGGCTACGACCTTCAGGCCACGGATGATTTCGTGGTACAGGGCATAGATGTCCCAGTAGAAGTGTCCGCCTACTTCGATGATGTTATTGGGGAAACGGGTCAGTTCCTTCATCTCGAAACCGCCTTCAGAAATGGTTCCCAGGATGGTTCGTCCACTGGTGGCACCCAGGTCAACCGCAAAGAAATTCTTGTCTTTCATGTAATGTTCTATGTAAGTTTGTGGGGACCGTGTGCGCCCCCGGTTAATAAAAACTGCCCCAAAAGTAGTTTTTTTTCCTCACCCTACCAACAAGAAGGGGCACTTTTCTTCTGTGAGAGGGAATATTTAGGCTTTTTTAAACCTAAAGGGGCGGCAGGAGCGCCAGGTTTTACTGGAGCCACAGGCGACCGATGGTGGCGATAGTGACTATAGGGACTATAGAGACTATAGTGGGTATAGTAGCTATAGTGGATATAGGGACTATAGTAACTATAGACCTATAGTGACTATAAAGCTGGCGCTCCTGCCAGGGAGAAAGGGCGGGCCACGCCTAGGAGAAAGGATGACCACGCCTAGGAGAAAGGGACAACCACACCTAGGAGAAAGGGACAACCACACCTAGGGAGAAAAGGCGCCCTACAACCGGTCATCAGCTGCGGCTTATCTGCAGGCCCTTGTCGGAGAGGGACATCTCTACGAAGCGGGCGCGGTCGTTCAAGGGGGCCTCTTGCAGGATGGTGCGTATGCGGGCTGCCGCCTCGGGATCCTTGGCCACCATGTAGAGGAAACCTCCACCGCCGGCTCCGGGCAGTTTGTAGCCCAGGCAGTAGTCATGGATGCGGCTGATGATGGCCTCTACGGCTTCGGGGTTGGTTCCCGTGTCGAGGCGCTTGTTCTGCTCCCACGTCAGTCCCACCAGGCGACCCATCTCGGCAAAGTTGCCACGCTGGATGGCCTCATAGAGGTCCAGTGCGTGAGCCTTCATATCGGCCAGCAGGCCCAGTTGTGCCGTCTCGTTCAGGAACATGCGGCGGACAATCTCGGCCAGAATGCCCTTGGCTGTGCGGGTGATGCCTGTGTAGTAGAGCAGGTGGCACTTCTGGTACTCGGGGTTGGTGAAGAGGAAGTCGGGCAGCCAGCGCACCAGCGGACTCTGGTCGAAGCCGGGCTGTGTCTGAAGGAGTTTGACTCCCTGCAGCACACCGCCGTACTGGTCCTGCCAGCCGCCACCGGTGGTGAGCAGCTGCTCCAGGGCAAGGGTGCGCAGGCAGATTTCGTTCTTGTCCCAAGCCAGTCCGCAGAAGTCGGCAATGGCACCCAGGACAGTGGAGGCCAGTATGGAGCTGGTACCCAGTCCCGAACCGGCCGGTATGGCCGAGAGGAGGGTGACCTCGATGCCCGACCCGAAGGCACGGAGCTGCTCTTCCAGGGTGCGGAAAGGTTCGGCACTGTATCGGGGACTGAACCCGGCCAGTGCCAATGCAGCCTTGGGGATGGAGAAGGGACTACCCACGCGGGCAAAGTCCTCCAACTCCTCGAAGGTGGTGACCGCCTCCATGGCTCCCAGGTCGATAGATCGCAGGATTACCTTGAACTCGTTACAGGGTTTCACGTATGCCTGCAGGGGAGGCTGTCCGTTCAGCTCGATGGCTATGTTCACCACATTGCCCCCCTCGCTCAGGCAGTAGGGCGGTGTGTCGGTCCACCCACCGGCCAGGTCGATGCGCACAGGGCTGCGGCCCCACACTATCTGGTCGGCATAGACATCGCGGCGCGGACGTTGCGGCTGTGCCAGGATGCGGGTGGTGAGTCCCTCCTGCAAGAGGCGGAAAGCCTTCTCCTCCTCGGCCTTGAAGGGCTGTCCTTCAAAGGCTTGCAGGCGGGCACGGAAGGCATGGTCATGTATGCGGGTCAGGAGAGGTGCCGTCTCGGGCAGGGGTGCTGGAGGCTGGATGCCCCAGCGCGAGAACTCCGATGCGGTATCCTCCAGATTGGTCTGATAGAAGACACTCTTCTCCCAATTGCGGGCCAAGGCAGGCCAGTTGGCCGCACGGAAAGCCTGCCGCTGGGCATAGAGACGTTGCAGATTGGCCTGGGCTGACAGCTCATCGGCCGACAGGCGGGGGGCCTGCATCCACAGGGTTCGCCCTTCGGCGCAGGCCGGGTCAGTGGTCATCCAGCGGAGCACCTTCCCTACCTCGTCAACCGAATGGAGAAGGGGGAAGAGACGGGCCGACTGCAGGTCGGCACTGCCCTCTATCGATTCGGGGATAATAGAACGGGGGATAGCCCATTCTATGAAGGGGCGGCCCATCCAATGGGTACCTACATCGGCGAGGGCTCCCTTGAAGGCATCGTTGAAGCCATAGGGACGGACGGCCCAGCCGTCGGAGCCTACGGGAACACAGTCGATACAAAGTCCGGGGGTGAGCGTGAAGGTCCACTGATTCTGTGGCACACCGGTGATGATATGCTGATGGGCCAGGGTCCAAGTGGAGGGCACGTGGCTGTTCTCAATCCACACCTCGAAGTTCTCGGCCGTCAGGCGATGCTCCACACGGGAGTTCTGCACGAACATGGCCGGATGGGCCTTTACGCGGCGCTGCACTATCTCGCGCTGGTCGCGCACGATGTTCTGCACAGCCACCGTAGAAGAGAGCAGTTCGCGGCTGGTGCCATAGTGGTAAAACTCGCCGCCGGGCAGAGGCAACACTGCCACAGAGAGGCTCTGCAGCTCCTCGTCCTCAATGGTGGGATGCTCGCCCAACGAGCAACCGAAGTCACTGTAGAGGTCGTAGTAGCGGAGGGGGGCAGCGGCTCCGCTGCTTGCAGCCCGGCTGCGCCGCATCAGCAGCTCCACCGCCCGGTCGCTGAGGAGCCAGATGCCGATGTCCATCAGGAACAGATGGGTCTGCAGCAGGCTGGCCATGCGCTCCACCGAGGGTTTCTGCAGCATGAAGTCGAGCCGGTCGGGCGACTTGCGCGAGGAGACGAAGATGCCATGGTTCTTGGCCAACGAGGGGTCCACCCACAGACCATAGCACACCACATCGGCCTGAGGGATGGGTTGCAGGGGCTGGGACGAACGGATATAGACATCGCCACTGGCAATCAGGGTATTCAGCCCCTGGGGGGCCTTCTGCATGATGCGCTCGTAGAGGGGCAGCTGCAGCGAGAGGAGGTTCTGCCCCAACCGCTGTCCCTTGGCCCAACGGAAGATGGGTATGGGAGTCAGTATCTTGCCCGAAGGGGCATAGCCGGGCAGGCGGCGGCTCTGTCCGCCAGCGTGCAGCAGGATGCGCTTCTCGCTGGAGAGCCACTGCATGAAGTCGGACTCTCCACCCCAAGCCTGGTGGCAGGCCTGAAGCAGCCAGGTGGTACCTCCACCGGAACCGAGCTTGGCACCTATGGGGTCGCTCGTACAGAACCATTCTGAGGGGTCGGCCCCCTCTATTTCGTGAAAACATTCCACCAAATTCGGTGGCAAAGATAGCAACTTTTTCATGGGTTTACCTATTAGTAGTTATAAGTGTGGGTGCAAAGTAACGAATAAAAATCCACTTATACGACTGTTTTGTAGAAAAGTTTCAAAGAAAAATCAATTCAGGCAAACCCGAGAAAACGGCTCTCCAAAGGGGGCTGTGGAAACACACGTGAGTTACCCGCAGAGACACACGTGAGTCTCGGGGCAAGACTCACGTGTGTTTCGAAGCATGACTCACGTGTGTCTCCAAGGGTAACTCACGTGTGTCTTTCCAAGGGGGTAAAAAAAGAGGGTGCAAATGGAGTTGAACACCCCTATTGCACCCTCCTCAACACATTGTATCGTATTGAAACTTAGGAATCTACTTGATTATACGCACCTTCCGGCTCTCAACACCCTGTGGAGTGGTAACCTGCAGCACGTAAGTGCCGGATGACAAGGAACTGATGTTCAGTTCGGAGCCTCGGGTACGAAGGATTGTTTGTCCTGATATTTCAACAAGAGAAACCTCCTTCACCTCATTGCCGGTGACACGCAGATGGCAGTCGGTCTGCTCCAGGCGAATCACAGCCACGTGGTTCTCGCCCAAGCTGCTGGGGCCTACCTGGAAGAAGACAGCCGTACCCTTCACCACCCGTTCAGGGCTGTAATGCACATCCACATTCAGGCGGTGGGTAGCATCGCCCCCCGTATATTCGTAGGTGAAGGCGGGGTCGCTCAAGAGGCCGTCAGTCACCACCTTGTTGTCGATGCGTACCTCGTACCCCTCTATGGGGATGGGGGTTGCATTGGGGCTGACGAGCACGAGACCCATCATCCAGTTTCCGAAAGCCGAAGCCTGGCTCACCGAAGTGTAGGTTGCCCCCTCGTTCAGCGAATAGAGGTCGCCCTCCTCGATGAAAGGCATGCGGGCATCCAGTCCCAAGGGGGCCGTGTTCGGAGTCACGTCATAGCAGTCGAGCAACAGGCGGTAGTTGCAGCCGGCCTTGATGGTGACGTGTTCGGGCAGTTCCACACTGTTCCACATGCCCGGGGTATATGCCTCGGGAAATGCTTCACAGATGACCTTGCCGTCCTCTTCCAGGAAGAAGGTGTACAGGGCAGAAGTCAGCGGGTAGAACTTGAACGCCTTCACGCGGTATCCTTCGTACCCGCGCGTCATGGCGGGAGAATAGACAGTGGCGGCAATGTAGTTATAGTTGTTCTCCGCAGGACCCAGTACACCACCAGCCAGTGCATCGGTGGAGTGGGTCAGGAAGGTCTCGTCATCGTCCATCGGAGCCTGCCAGCTGAAGTCCACAGAGTGGTCGTTGGGGAATGTCCACTTCACATTGCCTTGTCCCACAGCCTTGAACACCTGTTCGTTGGGCACAATGCTGAGGGGGAAGGTGGTCAGCTCCGAAGTGCAGCCGTTCTTATAGATGGCCTTTACCCCCAGCATGTGCTCTCCCTCAGAGAGGCTCTGGAAGGCAAAGAGGCGGCCGGCGGCCACGCCCACTTCCTCGCTGCCGTCATACACGGCGTAGTAGTCAATCTGGTCCATCTCGTTCACCTTGTCACCAGTCACCGTCAGGTTGGCTGCTATGGCCCAGGTGGTCAGCTGGGTGGCACCGAACTTCAGCCCCTCCTCATAGAGGGAGTAGAACTCCGGTTCTGTGGTCATGCGCAGCAGGTCGGTCTGCCCGGGTATGGGGTCGCCACTCACCTCGCCCAGCACATTGTAGCCGGTGTGGTCAGCAGCCACAGTCACCTCGATGGCCACATAGAGGTCGGCACCGGTGGGCATTTCAGCTTCGGGCATAGTCAGATGTACCACATTCTCCTTGCCATATGTCAGGGGCTGGGTGATGGGTTGCGAGTGGATGAGCTCGCGGGCAGTACTCCCCACGGGCTTCTTGTAGATGTTCACCTTCCAACCCTCCTGTGCCGTCATGGGGTAGAAGCTGACACTCAGCAGGCTGTATCCACTGTAGAGGGCCACCTCTTCGGCCGGAATGCGGATGGCAGCCTCGAAGCTGTTGTTGCCGCCACCGAAGCCGGTCACCTTGGCCCCCTCGGGGTAGTAGCTCTTCACAGTCAGGTTGGTACGCGGAGCATCCCACTGCAGGAGGGCACCGCTATATCCCTTCTGGCGGGCAAAGAAGTTGCGCGGAGCCTGAACGGGGTCTCCACCCACTGTCACCTCCGCCTTCTGCGAAGCTGCAGACTCGGTCTCGCCATAGAGGGCAGTCACCTGGTAGCTGTATTGGCCGGTAACGGCGGCATTGTCAATGTAGAAGGTTGTGGTGATGGGCTGGCTGTTCATCTTCACACCGTTGCGATAGATGTTATAGCCTGTCACACCCTCGGCGCCAGCCAAGGGAGCCTCCCAACTGAGGCGGGCGGCAGCGATGCCTGCCAAGGAGGTAGCCTCCAACTGTACGGGCTCGCGGGTGGTGAGGTTCTCGTCCAGCTTGACAATCATGCTACGCAGCGCACCCTGGGGGTCGTAGTAGAGGGCAGCAAAGGTCTTCTCATCGTTGGAGATGCCGACAGCGCGGATGAAGTAGATGTCTTTCCCCGAACGCAGGATGGTGGTGTCGGCATCCATATCGACGCCCTGTTCCTTCAGGTAGTCGTAGAGCCAGCGGGTCTTGCCGTCCTTGAAGATAACGGCCTGGTCGAGCTGGGTTGCCTCAGGCGACTCGTAGCCCACAATGGTGCCGTTGTCGTTGATGTCGAAGATGTCGAAGTTGAAGGGGTCGCGTGTGATGGTGGGCATGTCGGTCTTCTCGCCCGTCTCCACATTGTAGAGTGCACGCAGTGCCATGTTAGAGGCAGTGGGGTCGGTTATCTGGTCTGCCGGTGTGTCATAGTAGCCCTCCCAATAGAGCAGCCACTTGCCGTTGGGCGAGAACTTCCGGGCCGAACACCAGGCATTGCTCAGGCGCTCGTCCATGATGAGGGTGGCACCCTTACCCACCTCCCAGATGGTGGCCACACGAGCCTGCTCGGAGTTGGGGGTGATGCTCCATCCGGCAGCCATCCGACCATCGGCACTGACGGTGTATATCATGCCCTCGCACTTCTCGTCGGGGGTGAAGATGTGTTCCAGCTTGCCATCCTTCCACACCACGGGAATGAGACGGCTGTCCGCATCGTTGTAGGCACCACCTATGTATGTGCCTCCGGCTGTGATGGCATTGGCGTAGCCTGTCTGGTCGCTGTTGTGCACGGGAGCATTGTTGATGTTGGGCAGATGGTGCCACTGTCCGTCCTTCCAATATCCGGCCGTGTAGGCTGGTGCCCCATTGTCGGTAGCCTCGGTATTGTCAAACATGCCGGCCACCACACCATCGTTGCTGATGGCCGAGCCTTCGGACAGGCAGAGGTCGCCACTCAGCAGTTCCACCTTGTCGGTCAGCAGGTTCCAGCGGAAACCGTAGCCCATGTTGTTCATGTTCACATACACACCACAGGCCCACTCACCGTTGGGCGAGATGGCATACACCTGATAGTCTTGGGGCGAGCGCAGGATGAGGGCACCGGTAGTGGGAGACCCACCCCTTGCCCCTCCCTGCATGGAGGGGAGTGAAGTGTCTGTATCGGCATAAGCCTGCATACACACAAAAAGGCAGAGCCATCCCAATCCACTTCCCACATGGAGGGGAGCAGACAGTCTGCCTCTTATCTTGTCAATAAGTTGCTTGTACATATTAAGTAAGTGTCTTTAGAAATTAGTATCTTTAGGAGGATGTAGAAGAGTATCCACCCCCTCCCTCACAGGGAGGGGAAGGGGTGGGTCTGCTATAGGTCTGTTTTTAGATTCTCACCTTCACGGTCTTCACACCCTCGGCTGTCTCTACCTTCACCAAGTAGATGCCGGCGGGCAGTACGTTCAGGTCGAGTGTATTCACGGCCTCGGCCACTACAGCACCCTGTGCGTTGTAGGCCACGATGTGTGCGGGAATAGACACGCTCACTACACCAGCTTTGACGGTCACTGCATTATTGGCCACTACACTTTCGATACTGTTTATAGCTGGTACATCAATAGAAATCATCTCACTGTTGGCTTTACCATACTTATAGACAGTTTGGATATAAAGGTTCACCTTGCCGGTGTAGCCACAGTTAACCTCCCAAGTAGTGGTCTGTCCGTCGGTTTCCAAGTTGTCAGCAGCCTTCATGTTCTCTAACATGACGTTGTAGCGCAGGAAACCATATTGCTTGGCCAGTTCCATATCCACAGGAGCACCAACAGGGTGTTCATAAGAAGACATTGGTATTGCAGAAAACTCATCTCTCCAAGCCACTGTGGCATAATATACTCCACCTTCAAAACGAGTAGAGATACACTCAATCTCCAATACCTTTGGTAACTCTATGTAATGTGTATAAGTCACCACATTAGAGATATTCAATGCCTCTTCGGTCTCCAGCAGCTCGTTGATGAGGACAGTCTGCACATAGTAGTCATAAGTGCCATTCTTCACCCCTTCATCGGAGTAGGTCAGCTTACCATCCTTCGCATCAGTTGCATTCAAGCGGGTCAAGAGAATACCATGACGATAGATGTCAAAGGCAATGGTACCAGTGACAGCAGCATCAGGCAATGTGATGACGAGTACTGCACTGTTAGGCTCGAACTTGTTATTCACCTCTTTGGCATCGACAACCTCCAGTGTGGCCACCGCTTCGGGATTCATCTCGCTCAACTCGGTGATGGTATAGGTCGATTCGTTCACCCAAGAGCCATTGGTGGCCAAGGTCTGTACCTGCTCTTTGGTGCGGTTGGTATTGCCATTGTCATAGGTGTAGATGGTACGCTTCTCGCCCTGGTCGAAGCCCCAGAACCACTCGTGTACCCAGTAAACCATGACGGTGTCGTTGGCCGCATCGTCGTTGTAGGTCCAAGTCTCAATCTTCACGTCAATAGTGTCGGCCAATGTCCATGTGTGGGCACCAGTCTTGCGTCCCTGTGCATCATAGGTATAGGCTCCGAAGTACTTGTCGTTGTCATATATGCCTGTGCTATGGATAGAGTCTGGCTGACCAAAGGCATTGAAGGCACTATAGGTAATCTCGTACATCGCGTACTCGCCACCTCCGTACTGGTTATAGTAGTCGGGCACCAGTTTGGTTTCCTTCACCAGCTGTCCGGCCTCGTTGTACTCATAGGTCATGCTGTAGCCACCAGCCTGAAGAGTCTCTCTTACCAAACGGCCAGCCTCGTCATAGACGTAAGTGATAGTATCATTGTTGTCAATGAAGGCCAGGTCTGTTCCATCGTGGATTCCATACTTCTGGCTGGCAGTCATCACAAGTTGTCCGGCCTCGTTGTAGGCACAGTTCTTGAAATATTCGATTTCCCACTTCGACTCGGCACCAGTAGCTGCATCAGCATAGCTATAGCCATAAGTGGCCTCACGCTGCAAGCGGTTCTCGCCGTCGTAGAGCGACACCTTCTTGTGAGTCATCACTCCCACACGCTGTCCCATGTGGTCTCCGTATGTCTCCACAACTTTCACCAGACGTGTGTCGATGGGTTGCTCAACCTCGCCACCCTGAGCAGGCACACCATCGGCCGTTGACATGGCAAAACAGAGTCCTACAGGTTCACCATTGAAATTCTTGGCAGCCTTGGTCACAGCACCAGTAGCCACATCTATGGTGAGGAAGTTGTTGTTTCCTACATAGTAAATCTTCCCGTCATGCAGTTCCATAGAAACCTTGGCACCTGCACCCACAATGTTGGAGTACATCGCTTTCACAACAGTGGCTTCATCACGTTCGAATATGACAGAACCCTCTTGTGTAGCCAAGTCAACACGATAGAGGTTGATGTATGAATTCCAGAAAGAAGAAGCTGTTTTGTTGGCTCCCATCACATAGATGCCTCCATTACCATCAGCACAGATGGCACCGAGGTAATATGAACCTGCAGATTGATTCATCGTTGCCCACCCTTCAGGGAGTGTGGTGTGCAGAGTCCATTCACCGGTAGAGGGATGTATGGTACACAATTGGTGAGTGGTGCCCAAAGAATTTCCCTCCTCGTCATACGAGGTTGCAGAACGCAAACCATAAAGCTGTCCTGTCACTTCATCGTAGCAGATGTCCATCCAGTTCTCGTCACTGCCAGCTGACACTCTACGGTTCAGCACAAGTTTTGTTCCTGTAGTCATGTTGATGGAGCAGAAGTCATAACTACTTGCACCATCAGCTACCATATATGCATAATAGACGTCTTTGGCCAAGGTTGCCAACACTGCACCTTCGCCTGCTACAGTGTCGGTCCAAACGACACTCACAGTCGAAGGGTCGCTCACATCGAAGGAGAAGATGTTGCATTCTTTGCTATTCACGTTTGTTGTAATGGCATAGCCTGTAGTCTGTGCCATAATGGCTACAGTAGTCAGCAAACACATGGCCAACACTGCTAATCTTTTGTAGATTTCTCTCATACTATTCGTTTATTTAGTTGTTATTCCTTTATATAAATACACTCATAATTTAATTGCCAAAGGGGGAACCCACGAATATACCTATATATAATTAAGGTATAGCGCGGTTTCTCCCTTAGTAAGAGATTCACCCAATCCCCCCCTTGTAAGGGAAGGGATTGGGTAGTAAGTCAAATCATAAACCTCCCCACAAGGAGGAGTTTGACAGGTCTTAATCAGCCAACTTAGCCTTAATGAACTCGCGGTTCAAGCGGGCAATGTGAGTGATGCTCACACACTTGGGACATTCAGCCTCGCAAGCACGGGTGTTGGTACAGTTACCGAATCCCAATTCTTCCATCTTGGCCACCATCGCTTTGGCACGACGGGCAGCTTCGGGACGACCTTGGGGAAGGAGGGCCAACTGGCTTACCTTGGCTGAGACGAACAACATGGCTGAACCATTCTTACAAGCTGCCACGCAAGCACCACAACCGATGCATGAAGCGGCATCCATAGCCTCATCTGCATTCTGCTTGGGAATAAGGATAGCATTGGCATCCTGGGGCTGTCCGGTACGTACACTGACGTAACCACCTGCCTGCATAATCTTGTCGTAAGCCGTACGGTCCACCATCAAGTCCTTGATAACGGGGAAACCGGCAGAACGCCAAGGCTCTACAGTAATCACATCGCCATCCTTGAAACGGCGCATGTAGATTTGGCAGGTAGTAGCACCTGTTGCAGGTCCATGAGGATGTCCATTGATGTAGAGCGAGCACATACCGCAGATACCCTCGCGGCAGTCATGATCGAATACAATGGGTTCTTTACCTTGCTCAACGAGCTGTTCGTTCAGGATATCCAGCATCTCCAAGAAAGAAGTATCGCCCGGAATATCCTTCATCTGGTATGTTTCAAATGCGCCTTTAGCCTTGG
>JAFXDL010000006.1 GCA_017516265.1 Bacteroidaceae bacterium | reverse complement strand
GCCCGTCCGGCACTATGCCGTCACAGCCATAGACCGATGCGGCAACGAAAGTGAACCCGTGCAATTGCGCATGAAAGAACAACCACGTCCACGCACATTAGAGGAACTGAAGTGGAGGGTGTGGCAAAAATAAATTTAGACATGGATTTTTCGCTTTACTCAAGGGAACTCCACGGATTAACGCGGATTCATATTTCATTTGTTATAATTTGTTCGTGTAATCCGTACCTAAAAAACAAAAGGCATCACTTTAATATATTTTAAAATTCAAAATTCAAAATTCATAATTCATCTCATGGACGCTCTATCTATCATCAATAAATACTATCCTGAGGATAATGAACTGCGGCATATCCTCGTGACACACAGTCGCGCTGTAGCCGACAAGGCGTTGGACATAGCCCGCCGTCATCCCGAACTGAATCTGGACGAAGTCTTCATCGAAGAGGCAGCCTTGTTGCATGACATTGGCATCTTTCTGACCGATGCTGACGGAATCCATTGCCACGGCTCCTATCCGTACATCTGCCACGGATATCTAGGAGCCGACCTCTTGAGGGCCGAGGGCTATCCGCGCCACGCACTTGTGTGCGAGCGCCATACGGGAGCAGGACTTTCATTGGACGAGATTGAGCGTCAGCAGCTTCCCATCCCTCATCGCGATATGCGCCCTGTCAGTATGGAGGAACAGGTGGTTTGTTTTGCTGACAAATTCTTCTCGAAAACCAAGCTCGACAAGGAAAAGAGTGTGGAGAAGGCTTTCAAAAGCCTGCTCAAGCACGGCGATGAAGGAGTTGGCCGCTTTGAGCATTGGTGCGAGATTTTTCTTTGATGCCGGACTGGTGCCTGCTCCCTTCAAAAACTCAAATAATTCCTAAATTTAACAGGCAATACGGCTGTATCTCCCGAATTATATGTACTTTTGCCGACTGAAAAAAGAAAAATCCAATAATGACCTCATATAGCAAGAATATATTTTTGCCCATCCTGTCGCTCGTCATCCTGCTGATAACCACATCAGGAGCCAATGCGCATATAGGTGACGAATACGGCAGACTGTATGCCGCCTTGCGGGCTGAGGAAGACTCTTTGGTTGCGGATAATCTAGCCTCGGACTTTGCTGGTGGCGCTGATTCGCTCTACGTTTCAGGCGATTCGCTGGTGGCAGACCTGGCCGATACTTTGGTAACCGACTCCACGAAGAGCAAGCAGGAAGATGTGTTGGATGCTCCCGTGACATATCAAGCAGAGGATTCGCTCGTGTGGGTGGTGGCTGATGCCAAAGCCTACCTGTACAAGAACAGTCAAGTGGACTACCAGAAAATCGGACTTACCGCCGAACAAATCACCGTTGACATTGATACAAAAACTGTCTATGCCCACGGGGTAAAAGACTCTACCGGACAGGAAATCGGCCGCCCCATATTCAAGGATGGAGACACACCGTATGAGAGCGACACCATGAGTTATAACTTCCGTTCGCGCAAGGGATACATCAGCAATGTGGTGACGGAGCAGGGCGAAGGGTACATGACTAGCCAGAATGCCAAGAAAGGGGCCGACAATACGTTCTATGGCGAAAATGGCAAATATACCACCTGCGACAACCATGAGCACCCCCACTTCTATCTGGCTCTGACACGTGCCAAGATGCGCCCCGGGAAGAATGTCGTCTTCGGCCCGGCCTATCTGGTGGTCGAGGATGTCCCCCTGCCATTGGCCATCCCGTTCGGATTCTTTCCCTTCAGCAATGACAAGTACGCCTCGGGCTTCATTATGCCGACGTATGGCGACGAGACCTCCCGCGGATTCTACTTGCGTGATGGCGGATACTACTTTGCCATCAGCGATTATATGGACCTGAAACTGACGGGCGAGATCTTCACCAAAGGATCGTGGGGATTGAATGCCAGCAGTTCCTATAACAAGCGCTACAAGTTCTCGGGCGCTGTCCACATCAGCACCCTTACCACCAAATTGGGCGAGAAGAACATGCCCGACTATTCGGTGAGCAAGGACTTCAAGGTGCAATGGACACACCGCCAGGATGCCAAGGCAAGTCCCAACAGCACCTTCTCGGCCAGCGTTAACTTTGCTACCAGCAGCTACGAGAAGAGCAACCTCAACAGCCAATACAACCTGGCACTCAGCAGCCAGAGCACGCGCACCTCCAGTGTCAGCTATTCGCGCACCTTCCCCAATATCGGACTCACCTTATCGGGAACCTTCAACCTCTCGCAGAATGTGCGCGACAGTAGCATTGCCGTCTCCTTCCCCGACCTCAACATCTCCTTGAGCCGCCTCTATCCCTTCAAGAGGAAGAAGAAAATGGGCAAGGAGCAGTGGTACGAGAAGATTTCGATGAGCTATACGGGCTATCTGAAGAACAGCATTCAGTCCAAGGAGGATGAAATCATGAAGGCAAACATCATCAAGGACTGGAGCAACGGTATGCAGCACCGCATCCCCATCAGTGCCACGTTCAATCTCTTCAAGTACATCAACATGACCGCTGCGTTCAACTATACCGAGCGTTGGTACACCTACCGGCAGCACAAGGAGTGGGATGAGGCACAGCAAGCTGCCGTCACCGATACCATCTACGGCTTCAACCGCGTGTACAACTACGACATGAGCCTCTCGATGAACACCAAGCTCTACGGATTTTACAAGCCCTCACGAGCCATCTTCGGTGACAAGATTGAGGCCGTCCGCCACGTCTTCACACCCTCTGTAAGCTTCAGCATGGCACCGGACTTCGGCAATTACAAATATGGGTATTACGACTCGTATAGCTACTACGATGCCAACGGCAATCTGGTGACACAGGAGTATTCGCCCTATCAGGGAGCCGTATTCGGTGTGCCGGGCAAGGGAAAGACGGGTAGCGTCAGCTTCTCCATGTCGAACAATGTGGAGATGAAGGTGAAGTCCGACAAAGACACTACGGGTGTGCGCAAAATTAGCATCATCGACGACCTTGGAGCCAGTCTTTCTTACAATCTGGCTGCGCCCACCAAGCCTTGGAGTAACCTGAACATGCGCTTGCGACTGAAGCTGAGCAAGAGTAAGACATTTAGTTTGAACGCTGTCTTTGCCACCTACGCCTATGAGTTCAACGATAAGGGACAAGTCGTAGTGGGCGACCGCACCGAATGGTCATACGGGCGCTTCGGACGTTTCCAAGGCATGAGCAACGGATTCTCATACACGTTCAATAATGAAACATTGAAGAAGTGGTTCGGCCCGAAAGAGGACGACAAGAACAGAGAGGGGGAGGATGACGATGATGACGATGCTGACGACAATCCCGATGAAACGTCTCAGGAGAAAGTATCCGAGAAGGCCGAGAAGGACCTCGACGGCTACATGGCGTTCAAGATTCCCTGGTCGCTCAATGTGTCGTGGAACTATACCATTGCCGAAGACCGCACCAAGAATATCAACATCCGTACGATGCGCTATCCCTTCTCCTTCAGCCATCGTATGAATATTTCGGGCAGCATCAAGCCCTCCAACAAGTGGAACATCTCGTTCACTTCGGGCTACGATTTCGATTACAAACGCATTGCCGCCACCACCTGCAACATCAGTCGCGACCTCCACTGCTTCTCCATGTCGTGTGGTATCATCCTGGCTCCCTACACGTCGTATAACTTCAGCATCAGTGCTAACAGCAGTATGCTGGCCGATGCTCTCAAGTATGACAAGCGCAGCAGTTACAGCACCAATATTGATTGGTATTAAAATACTCCAGTTTCTGAATCCATCAGAACTTCGCATGGCGATATTCTTCCTGATGAGATACCAGTACAAGTAAAGCCTGACAAACCGATGAGTACGGTGGAAGAAGCGCCAACGCATTCTGAAGCAAAATATTCAATTTATGAAAGAGGTAAAACTGAGGAGTTAATAAGTGAACGTACAATCCGAATAAAAGGAAATTCTGTTGATATCAAGGGGTATGACCTACGACTATCTAATCAACTAGATAATTTTCATCGATTTCCACAACTACTGGATGAAATAATTGTAGACAATCAATTTCTTTATGGGGTACATGGAAATAGTACTATATATGTTGCTCCAGGAACAATGCAATTTGGAGGAAATATTCATCACGGATTTTATACAATTGGAATCAACAATGAAACAGGCATAATATATCACAGATGTTTTTATGATGCAAATAAATTTACAGAAGGATTTCATTTTCCATAAAAATGACTCCATTAATTTTTATAATTCAGCAAGACATACCATCGTAACTTTGCGTGACATGAATCAAGAAAGTGAGGAGTGTGCATCGTTTCGCATAGAAACGTATAACTCAATGTGTGAAGCTGTTATATATGGGAGCACTAAAATAAACACATTCAGAATATTGTATAATGAACTTGAAAAACTATATAACGGAGAGCAAACTGAGATTCATGCAAAAACAACCGATGGCAGTTTGGAAATCACAGCCTCAATGGATATGGCAGGGATTATCTTTTGGACATTCATGCTAACGGAAGTGGGGACAAGGAACTGTATGGAGGTAAAAGACTGTAGCGACCGTACATTCTTACCTGAATTGATGAAGTTTTTAACAACATGGATAGAGGAGGAGATATGAATGAGATTATTTTCCAATGTGAGACACCTGATATGATGGTGCGATTGTATGATTTCCACCCTACCCCCAGTTGTGACTACGCATGTATTTCGTTCGGGCTTGAAATCAGAACACAGGCATTCAGAGTGCAAAAACGTATGCAAGGTTTTTTGTCGGAATTGAGACGTTTGTCAACTGACCTTGTGACTTTGATGAAGGGGAGAACTGATTCTCTACGATTGTCCTTTTTGGGAGAATTCTTTTATTTGGAATTGAACAGACATAATGAAAGGGAGATTATATTGAAATGTGAAATCGCTTGTTATGAAGAAACGAGGGAAATGAATTTTGAATCAGAAGGGATATTAAAGAACGATGACTTAGCATCACTCCATCAGCAAATGGAGATTGTACTCAATACAATCGATTCATAAACATTACAACGCGTTCTTGAAGAGTAAACAATAGAAGATTGGTAATCTTACAGCTTGAAGATTGGTAATCTTCTGACACCTTCGAATGTAAGACCAACTCCGCTCGCGAACCGCACAAATACGGCAAGCAAGCGGAGTTTGCTTTGTTCTCCGAGAGAAGTGATTCACTACAATTCTCTATTTCTTCTGCGGAAAGGCCGGTGGAATTGTCCGCTCATGCTACCAGCAAATCGCTTCCTTCCCTTGGGAAAGAAGGTATTCGTTGGCGCGGCTGAAATGTTTGTTTCCGAAGAATCCGTGCCATGCGGAGAGGGGTGACGGGTGGGCGGACGAAAGGACAAGGTGGCGCGAGCGGTCGATGAAGGCTCCTTTCTTCTGTGCGTATGCTCCCCAAAGGATGAATACCAGCCCCTCGCGGCGGGTGGCCAAGGCGCGGATGGCAGCATCGGTGAACTCTTCCCACCCCTGACGTTGGTGACTGCCTGCCTGATGGGCACGCACGGTGAGGGTGGCATTGAGCAAGAGGACTCCCTGATTGGCCCAACGGGTAAGATTGCCTGACGAAGGGACAGGAATACCCAAGTCACTCTCTATTTCCTTAAATATATTGACCAATGATGGCGGAAAGGGGACTCCGTCGTTCACCGAGAAGCAGAGTCCGTGAGCCTGTCCCGGTCCATGATAGGGGTCTTGTCCGATGATGACCACCTTCACTTGCTCGAACGGACAGAGGTCGAACGCATTGAAGATAAGCCGTCCTGGAGGATACACTGTCCCTTGGGCATACTCCTGACGTACGAACTGGGTCAGACGTACAAAGTACTCCTTCTCAAACTCTGCAGCCAGTTGCTGCTTCCAACTTTCATCAATTTTTACGTTCATAGTTTTTACGTTCAAGGTTTAAAGTTCAAAGTTTAAAGCCCTTCCGCCTTTGCTCTCGGGAGTTGGAGTGGGCTACTTCTTTATATCAACGGCATCCCATTCTCAGCACATTCATTGCGCATCTCTTCGGGCCAGATGCTTGCCTGGATTTCACCGATATGTGCCTTGCGCAGATAGACCATGCAGAGGCGGCTTTGCCCGATACCGCCACCGATGCTGAGAGGTAATGTGCCCTCCAACAAGCGGCGATGGAAGTAGAGTTCCTTCCGTTCCTCTTTCCCCGAAATCTTAAGCTGGTGCAGCAGGGCTTCCTTATCCACACGGATACCCATGGACGAGAGTTCTACGGCACGGTCGATGACGCTGTCCCAGATGAGCAGGTCGCCATTGAGGCCCGGCAGACCGTTCTCGCCCATCGTTGAATAGTCATCGTAGTCGGGGGCACGCAAGTCATGTTCCTTGCCATCGCCCAATTTTCCGCCTATACCTATAATGAATACGGCACCATGCTCGCGTGTGATGCGGTCTTCGCGTTCCTTGGCTGTGAGGTCGGGATAGAGTTGGCGCAACTCTTCGGCATGGATGAAGAAGAGGTTCTCGGGCAGGAACGGCTTTATCTGAGGATAGGTCTCGCACACCATGAATTCGGTGCGCAACATGGCTGCATATATCCGGCGGACAATGTTCTTGAGGAACTCCACCGTGCGGTCTTCGGCTGTGATGACCCGCTCCCAATCCCACTGATCGACGTAGAGCGAGTGCAGATTTCCCAATTTCTCATCGGCACGGATGGCGTTCATGTCCGTATAGATGCCGTATCCCGGCTCGATGTCATAGTCAGCGAGCGTCAGCCGTTTCCATTTGGCCAATGAATGTACCACTTCGGCACGTGCATCGGCCAAATCCTTGATGGGGAAACTTACGGCACGTTCCACACCGCTGAGGTCGTCATTGATGCCCATACCCTGGAGGACAAACAATGGGGCGGTGACACGGCGCAAGCGCAGTTCCGTCGAAAGGTTTTGTTGAAAGAACTCTTTTATCAGTTTTATGCCCTGCTCGGTCTGTTTCAAATCGAGCAAGGGGCGATAATTTGCAGGTTTTATCAGATAACTCATTACTTGTTATTTTCTATATTGGTGAAATCGGCCGCAAATATACGCATTATTTTATTAAAAAGAGTCAGATAAAAGAAAAAAGAAAGAAAAATGAAACAAATATATTCATTTCTCTTTCTTTTCGATACCTTTATATCTGTCTAGGATGGCTAAATGCTAATTTATCTCTTGATTATTTTGATGCGCGTAAGCTCACGCTCCAGTTCTTCGGCTGTCAGGCGCAGGCGGAATTGTCCTTCATGGGCTGTGCTGATGGCTCCTGTCTGTTCCGAAACAATGATGACCACCGCATCAGACACTTGTGAAATGCCCAAGGCAGCCCGATGCCGTAGCCCCAGATGGCGCGGAATATTCAGGTCGTGTGATACGGGCAGGATACAGCCGGCAGCCTTGATGCGGTTGTTGCTTACAATCATGGCCCCGTCGTGCAGCGGACTGTTCTTGAAGAAGATGTTTTCCACCAGGCGCTGGCTGATGTTGGCATCAATCGTATCACCCGTGCGGACAAATTCGTTCAGGGGAACTTCCTGTTCTATGACAATGAGGGCACCTACCTTCTGCTTGCTCATGTTCAGGCAGGCCATCACCAGCGGCATGATGTCGGCGCGTTCCACCTGTTCTGTCTTCCTCCCTCCCAAGAAGTTCAGCAGACTGCGTGCCCGACGATGGGTGCCCAGATTGAGCAGGAAACGGCGGATTTCTTCTTGAAAAAGGACTATCAGTGCCAATATTCCCACATTCTGCAACACATCAAAGATGCTTCCTAGCAGGCGCATTTCCAACACTTGGGAAACCAACACCCATACTCCTAAGAATATCAATACTCCAATGAAGATGTTGAGCGAACCCATTTCTTTCATCAATTTGTACAGCTTGTAGAGCAAGAATGCCACCAACAAGATGTCTATCAGGTCTTTTATGCTAAATTCTATAAACACGGGATTCTAATTATGAATTGTGAATTATGAGTTTTGAATTATAGAAGTTCAGGAGTTCAGACAACACTTCTGCCTTCTTTGAACCTTAAACTTTGAACCTTGAACCACCTTCAAAGTCGCAGGTTGTCAATTTCCGGACTATCTCCACACACTCGCGGCAGGCTTTCACATCGTGTACGCGCAGGATATGTGCCCCTTTCATCAGAGCTACGGTATTCAGCACCGTAGTGCCATTCAATGCCTCTGCAGGGTCGGTTTTCAGCAGGTTGTATATCATGGATTTCCGCGAGATGCCCACCAGTAGCGGTGCATTCAGCAGATGAAACTCTTCCAATCTGTTCATTAGTTGATAGTTGTGCTCCAGTGTTTTCCCGAATCCGAACCCAGGATCTATGATAACATCAGCAACTCCTTTTTCATGCAAGTCTTTCATGTTGGCAGCCAAAGACTTCAGCACTTCATGCACCACATTCTCATATTGTGGGGCAGCTTGCATTGTGTCCGGTGTCCCCTGCATGTGAGTCAATATATAAGGTACGCGTAAGCGGGCCACAGTATCAAACATCCGATTGTCCATCTGTCCGGAAGCAATGTCGTTGATGATGGACACACCATACTCCTCCACACACATGGCCGCCACATCTGCCCTATAAGTATCGACCGACACCACAGCCTCGGGAGCCACCTGTCTCAGTAACTTCAGCCCATGGCGTAGGCGCGTCATCTCCTCTTCCGTCGGCACATCCTCTGCACCCGGTCGCGATGAGCAGGCTCCCACATCTATAATGTCCGCCCCTTCTGCCACCAGTTGTGCCACACGCTCCGCTATTTCCTCTTCAGACTGCTTCCGGCTCAGGGCATAAAAAGAGTCTGGAGTCAGATTCAGTATTCCCATCACCAGCGGTCGGTCAAGCACCATCAGACGCCCGTTGAGGTTCATCGTATAGGATTTCCAGAGTTCCATATTTTTACACTTATCACAAATAACTTGGCAAAAATACACACATTTCTTGGGATAAACAGTCTTTTATGCATGTTTTTTATGGTTTTTGTCGTATCTTTGTGCTACAAATTTGTTTTATCCGTATGGAAATATCATCATTATACCATCTTTTCCAGCGTTATCCGCTGGTAACCACCGATAGCCGTCACTGTCCGGAGGGCTCCATCTTCTTTGCCCTCAAAGGGGAAAATTTCAATGGAAATGCTTTTGCGGCCAAAGCCTTGCAGGCCGGATGTGCCTATGCAGTTGTGGATGAGGCCGAACAGGCCGACCCTGCTGACAAACGTTTCATCGTGGTTGACAATGCCTTGAAGGCCCTGCAGCAACTGGCCAACTATCACCGTCGTCAGCTGGGCACCCGCGTCATAGGCATCACGGGCACCAATGGCAAGACCACTACTAAAGAACTGTTGGCCACCGTACTGATGCAGATGCACCATGTGCTATATACCGAGGGTAATCTGAACAATGCTATCGGAGTGCCCCTCACGTTGTTGCGTCTGACGGCCGAGCATGACATTGCCGTCATCGAGATGGGTGCCAGTCATCCGGGCGATATAAAGGAGTTGGTGGATATTGCCGAACCCGACTTTGGGATCATTACCAATGTTGGCATGGCCCATCTGCAAGGCTTCGGTTCGTTGGAAGGGGTTATTCGCACCAAAGGCGAACTCTATGACTACCTGCGCACCAAGCCCGATGCCACCATCTTCCTCAACAACGATAATGAATTCCTGAAACAGATAGCCGGCACACTCAACCAGATACGCTATGGGAAACCTACAGAGAAGGAGACGCTGCGTGTCAGTGGCGAAGTCATCAGTTGCGCTCCCTATTTGCGTTTCCGTTGGCGCATGGGCAATGCTGTTTGGCACGAGGTGCAGACCCAGCTCATTGGTTCGTACAATCTCGACAACATGCTGGCTGCCGCCACCATCGGACTCTATTTCGGTGTTTCGCCTGCTCAGATAGATGAAGCCTTGAGCGGATACCGTCCCACAAACAACCGTTCGCAATTACAACAGACTTCGCGCAACCACCTCATCGTGGATGCCTACAATGCCAATCCTACCAGCATGGCTGCTGCCCTCAGAAACTTCAGCGACATGATGGTAAGCCCCAAAATGGCCATCTTGGGCGACATGAAGGAACTGGGCGAATGCAGCATCGAAGAGCATCGCCGCATCGTGGAGTATCTCGACAAGGCACAGTTTGACAAGGTGTGGCTTGTGGGTGACCAATTTGCTGCCACTGCTCAGGGATTGCCCACTTTTGCCAACGTCGGCGAGGTCATCAAGGCTGTCGAAGAGGAAGAAATCGACGGATACTACATCCTCATCAAAGGCTCCAACAGCATGAAGTTGGCGCAAGTGGTAGAACATCTGTAATCCAATCACGTACATATCGTAACATGAATATTAGAAAAGATTTTTTGGAACAGTTCGAAACACGGGTACAGGACGAACTCCTCCGCCTGTGCACTTCGGCTGGTATGCTCGGTGGCAAACTTCTGGCCAGCGATGACATAGACAACCAGTGGAATAAGTTGGCCCCCGAATACATGGCCGATGCAGTGCCGCAAGTCAAAGATTATCCTACCGTTTCCGTTGCATGGGCCGCTTATCTGGGTATGGCTGTTGCTTGGGGATGGGACACAGACTGGACACTTTACAGTCAGGATGCCTACACCGACTACTATGGTCCGGCAGGCTTCGATGATATGGACGAACACATTGTGCAAAACGTCCTTGGACTTCCTCTTGACGGTTATGAGGCCAAATCCTTGGAAGGTATCATCCGCCGGTGTGGCGAGATGGCCGTATCCCTTATCCGCCGTGAGCAGATTGAACCACAGAGCACCATGGCTTTCCATGTCTTTGCCCGTGCTTGCCGCGTGATGTTCCGCATAGGGGCTGCCATCGAACTGAAACGATTGGGATACAAATTTGAGAAGATAAATTAGTCCTCAACCAGTCCCTTTTGATAAAATGCAGAGCTGCAGAGGTGTTAGGTCACTAGCGCCTCTGCTTTTAAAATGAAAAACAGCTATCAGTAACAAAATAGACCGAGCAACTCTAGTCTTATGAAAAAAATCCGCATCACCGTTCTTCGTAAAGCCTGCTATCGCGACTTGATGGAGAAATACGAGAATCCCATCCTGCACGCATGTGACATGTCTGAAGGCCAAGTGTTCATTGCCAACGGATGGGAGAAGCCCGAAGGCATGTGCCAAAGCGCTTGGGACTCCATGTCACCCTTTGTCATGACATTGGCTCATGGCGGAAGCAACATCTATGACGGCTGGATGAAGAACCCCCACTCAGCCCTCATCTCCTGCAACGATGGCTTCCGTCCCGTCAGTTTCCTGATTGAGGCATTGGATGAGGAGTGAATAGGAATGAATACATCTTTTTCATTCTGACAAGAAAAGAGGTGATAAGTTCAGGATATTTTAGTTTGTGATTTGCTGGATTTGAATGATTATTTGCTGGGAAAACAGTTGCTATATAGCGTAACCATTGATTTAAAGTAAAAAAAGACCATGAAATTCAAATAAAATAGCATAGAAATACTACAATTAGAAATATTTGTAGTATATTTGCGCTGTTATGAAACAGTATCAAGACATAGAATCAATCATCAAAGCGCATGGAGGATTTATCAGTAAAGGAGAACTGACAAGTGTGCAATATCACCGTCTGCTTGCAGAACTTGGCAATGGAAGCATTGTTCGTGTTCGCAAAGGTGTGTATGCCTTGCAGGATGCATTATTGAACACCATGTATGATATGGGTAAGATTGTGCCTGACGGAGTGCTCTGCACCTTTTCTGCCTGGTCGCATTATAATCTTACCACTCAGATACCGCAAGAAATCTGTATTGCGATACGTCGCGGAAGACGAATCGTTCTTCCTGACTATCCGCCTATCAAGCTATATCATCAAAGTGAAGATCAATTGAACATAGGTCGCACAAAGGAGGAAATAGCCGGGTATCAGGTGGAAATCTTCGATATAGAACGCTGTGTCTGCGATGCTGTCAAATACAGGAACAAGATTGGTATTGATGTCTGTTCGGAGATATTGAAGAACTATTTGAGTCGCAAGGGGATCAATCTCAGCCGTCTGTCAGATTATGCAAAGGCACTGAGAATAGAAACCATATTACATAAATATCTTGAAATAGCTTTATGAAAAATATAACAGATACCGGCAAATCCATAAAGACTAAGTTATGGAACATTGCCGTTGCCAACAAAAGAGACAAGAAT
>JAFXDL010000059.1 GCA_017516265.1 Bacteroidaceae bacterium | reverse complement strand
TTTTACGATGAAAATAGCATTAATTGGATACGGCAAGATGGGAAAAATGATAGAGCAGATAGCCCTGAGCCGTGGTCATGAGATAGTAAGCATTATCGACATTGACAATCAGGAAGAGTTTGAATCTGCAGCTTTCAAGAGTGCCGATGTGGCCATTGAGTTCACCGCTCCCACCGTAGCTTACCAGAACTACATGAAGGCTTTTGCCGCCGGAGTGAAAGTAGTGTCGGGCAGTACCGGATGGCTGGACGAGCATCTGGAGGATATGAAGCAACTGTGCACCACTGGAGGAAAGACTCTCTTCTGGAGCAGCAACTTCAGCCTGGGTGTAGCCATCTTCTCGGCCGTGAACAAATACCTGGCCGGCATCATGAACAAGTTCCCCGAATACGAAGTGAGCATGGAGGAGACCCACCACATCCACAAACTGGATGCACCCAGCGGCACAGCCATCACACTGGCCGAAGGTATCATGGAGAACCTGCAGCGCAAGAACAAATGGGTGATGGGCACACTGACAGCACCCGACGGCACCGTGAGCGGTACCACCGAATGTGGCCCCAATGAACTCCCCATCTCGGCCATCCGCCGCGATGAAGTGCCGGGCATCCACTCCATCAGCTACGACTCTGAAGCCGACTGCATCACCATCACCCACGATGCACACAGCCGCAAGGGATTTGCCCTCGGCGCCGTGCTGGCTGCCGAATACACTGCCAACCACGAGGGTTTCTTGGGTATGGACGATTTGTTCAGTTTTTAAATTTATCTTCTATAAATACTATAGATCTATAGTAACTATAAAAAAACATCATGAAAAGTAAAGACAACGATAATAAAGAAAAAGAAGAAACTCCCCTTGACCCGCGCAAGCAATGGGCCAAATTCATCATCGTGACACTGCTCTACCTGCTCTTCCTCTACTGGGTAGGCAGTTGGTGGGGATTGATTGTTGTCCCCTTCATCTACGATGCCTATATCAGCAAGAAGATACCCTGGACATGGTGGAAACGGTCAAAGAACAAGACCTTCCTGTGGGTGATGGGATGGGTGGATGCCATCGTGTTTGCCTTGGTGGCCGTCTATTTCGTCAACCAGTTCTTTTTCCAGAACTATGTGATACCTACCTCGTCGTTGGAGAAGTCCCTGCTCGTGGGCGACTATCTGGCCGTCAGCAAAGTGAGCTACGGCCCCCGTATCCCACAGACCCCCCTCACCATGCCGTTGACCCAGCACACACTGCCCATCCTGAATTGCAAGAGCTATCTGGAGTGGCCCAAGTGGGAATACCGCCGTGTGAAGGGACTGGGCGATGTGAAGCTGAACGACATCGTGGTGTTCAACTACCCCTCGGGCGACACCGTGGCACTGAACGCTCAGAATGCCGACTACTACACGCTGGCTTACGGCTACGGTGCACAGTTGAATCCTGCCCGTCCGAAAATAGACTCGTCGCTCACTACGCTGGAACAACGTGCCATCTATGCCCAAAACTATGCCTACGGCACACAATACATCAAGCAGAATCCCGGCCAGTTCGGCGAAGTGACAGCCCGTCCCGTTGACCGCCGCGAAAACTATGTGAAGCGCTGTGTGGGCCTGCCGGGACAGACGTTGCAAATCAAAGACCGCATCATCTACCTGGACGGTGTGGCCAACAAGGAGCCGGACAATGTGCAATACAATTATCTGGTATCTACCAATGGCCCTATACCCGAGGCATTGAGCCGACAACTGGGCATCAGCAACGAGGACCTGATGAACCGCAATCCGCAAGGAACCATGTACTGCCTGCCCCTGACCGAGGCGGCCAAGCAAGGATTGTTGGCCAACAAGAAAGTGGTGCGCGAGATAAAGCCCTATCCCGAAGAACAACTGGGCGACCTCTACCCACTGAACATGTACAAGGACTGGACGTGCAACAACTACGGCCCCGTGTGGATTCCCAAGAAGGGGGAGAGCATCCGGCTGACACTGGAGAACCTGCCCATCTACGAACGCCCCATCGCCATCTACGAAGGCAACAAACTGGAGGTGACACCGCAAGGAAAGATTCTCATCAACGGTGTGGAAACAGACACCTACACCTTCAAGATGGACTACTACTGGATGCAAGGCGACAACCGTCACAACTCGGCCGACTCGCGCTACTGGGGTTTCGTGCCCGAAGACCACATTGTGGGCAAACCCCTCTTCGTATGGCTCTCACTCGACAAAGACCGCAGCCTCTTCGACGGAGGCATCCGATGGAATCGCCTCTTCAAGTGGGTGGATGATATAAAATAGTAATCAGCTACGAGCTACGAATGACACGAGTGACATCCGGATGGAAAACTACTCGTAGCTTGTAGCTCATTACTTGTAACTAAAAGACATGAAACGCATCCTATTGACCTTACTGATTGCCGTGAGCATCGTGCTGCTTGTGCGCACGCTGGCCTTCACCTCATGCACCATCCCGTCCGACGGCATGGAGAACACACTCTATCGGGGCGACCGTGTGTTGGTGAACAAGTGGAGCTACGGCCTGCGCCTGCCATTCACCTCGCTCATCGGATACCACCGGTGGGCATCTGCAGACGTACAGCGCGGAGACATCGTACTCTTCAACAACCCTGCACCTGCCGACCCTACAACGGCCATCGACCAGCGCAAAGTCTATATCAGCCGCTGCATCGGCCAACCGGGAGACACCCTGATGCTGAACCACGAACGGGTGGCCACCACCGACGGCATCATCAGTCCCGATGACAAGTTCCTCTATTCATACCCGGGCGAAAAGGAAGACATCATACAGGAAGCACTGAAGAATACGGGACTCATCGAAAACCAACTGCTCGGATATGACGACGGAGCATACGTGCGCAGCTTCAGCCACTACGAACTGTATCTGCTGAAACAGGAGCTGCAGGGGCAAATCACCTTCAAAGCCCTGCAGACCGACACTACCGAGGGAGTCCACCCCTTCGTCGTCCCCGCCAAAGGCATGTTGGTGAAAGCCTATCCGTGGAACGCCCGGCTGCTCTGCAACACCATCAACCTGCACGAAGGCCGCCACGCCACACTCAAGGGAAACACGCTGGTCATCGACGGTACACCCGTCAAAGGATTCCGTTTCACCAAAGACTATTGTTGGGTAGCAGCCAGCAACTCCATCAATGTCACCGACTCGCGCCTCTTCGGCTTCGTCCCCGAAGACCACCTCATCGGACGCGCGTCGCTCATCTGGTTCTCACGCGACACGGAACAACCTTGGAACAAAGGATTCCGATGGGAGAGAATAGGAAACAAATTATAACAACGGACGGACCCCAGCCCAACCTTCCCCAAGGGGAAGGAGTGGATAGCACTGCAAAACATTTCACTCCCCTCCCTTGCGGAGGGGTAAGGGGGAGGGTCCTATAGATACTCAGCAACCATGCACCACTTCGCCACCGCCTATCTGGCCCCCGTATCATACTACGCCAGGCTCTATGCCGCCAAAGAGGCACGCATCGAGCAATGGGAGCATTATGTGAAGCAGACCTACCGCAACCGTTGCGTCATTGCCAGCGCACAAGGCCCCCTGCCACTGACCATCCCCACCGAAAGCAATGGCGGGGAGAAATGCTTGATGCGCGATGTACGCATCAGCGACCACGGCAATTGGCGCCACTTGCATTGGAATGCCATGGAGGCCGCCTACCGGCAAAGCCCCTTCTACGAGTACTATGCCGACGATTTCCGTCCCTTCTACGAAAAGAGATACACCTTCCTGCTCGACTTCAACGAACAGTTGCGCCAATTGGTATGCAGCCTCATCGGCTTCAACCCACATGTGGAGCTGAGCACAGAATATCTGCACGAAGTGCCCGACAGCGACACCGACCTTCGCAGCCTCATCCATCCCAAGCGCCCCTGCACCGAGGCATTACCAGCCTACACCCCACGCCCCTATTACCAGGTGTTCAAGGAGCGCCACGGCTTCCTGCCCGACCTCAGCATCATCGACCTGCTGTTCAACATGGGACCGGAGAGTCTGTTGGTGCTAGACCCACCCCTCCCTGTATGAAGGGGAGTAAGTGAAAAACGAAGAATGAAGAGTGAAAGGAATACAGAAGTGCAGAAGTGCAGGAGTACAGACAATAGTTCCGCCTACTTGGAACTTTGAACCTGGAACCTTGAACCTTAAACTTTGAACTTTGAACTTAATCATAATTATTAATTCATAATTAAAAACCATGTCATTTTTAACAGACCTCATCAAAGAAAAAGCTGGCGAAGCATTGGCCGGCAATGTGTCAATCCCCGAAGGATTGAAGGAAAAAGTATTGGGTGGACTCTCTGACTCCATCTTCGACAGTTTCAAACAGACAGCCAAGCAAGAAGGCGGCCTTGAGCAGCTGACCTCGCTCTTCACAGGTGGAGCGGATGCCAGCAGCAGCCCCGTCACTGCACTGGCCGGCAAACTGTTCAACAGCAACGTAGCAGGCAAGTTGGGCCTTTCACCCACATTGGTAAATGCCATCGTACCCATGATTCCGAAGGTTATCAGCATGATTACTTCTGGTAAGGGATTCGACGTGAACGACATCATGAGTGAGTTCACCAAGAGTGCCGCCACCGACTTCCTGAAGGACAAGGCCGGTGACCTGTTGGGCGGATTGTTCAAATAAGACAACCCGAATACATTTCAGGCACGGACTCCGCGGATTTGCACGGAATGATTATTCATTGTGTATCCGCATATCCGTGCCTGAAATGTAAAGAACTGTCCAATCGCCCTGTAAAGATTCAGAAATTTCGTCTTGCCCATCAGACGCTCTGCAGGAAACATCCGTCTGTCTTACAACCATCTACCAAGAAAATCTATCTGATTGCTAATGAGCATTATACAATAGAATTTCCAAAATTCTCGTATTTCTCCTCCAATATATTTCCGTCCCGAAATACGGCATTCTCAGAGCCTCTGTTTTGCATAAATATACAGCGATTGTATATTTATACATTTTCATAATCTCCCCACAAACTCCGAAAACAGGCCTTCCCCACCACTTGTGCACAACCGCCGTCCCCTGTGTGAACAAGTGCCGCGCCGAATGTTCACAACCTATAGGAGTGGTTGTGAACAACCGCCGAAGCGAATGTGAACACGAAGAGTGGCGGTTGTGCACAAACGGAAATGACACTGATTTTGCTGTCCTTCCCCATCTGTATGAATATGCAAGATTCTGCCCTATTTCGCAGACAGCAGGATTCACGAAACAGGCAATTCTGGAGGTGCAGGATTTGTTACTTCGGGATGTTGTTTTTTTAGAAAGTCTCTTCCCTTTTGGGGATGCTGAAGGAAGTTTCTATCACCTGTGTATAATAAGCCCTGACTATGTTCAGCTTCAAGTTGGTGGCTAGGCACTGAGGGGAAGTGAAGAACGAGGAGTGAAGAGTAAATAATGTATTCCTCCTCGAAAAGAGAATAATACAATGTAGTATCATGAATAAGGTTAGCTTGTCGTTTTATCAGCGGATATTATCATTAAATTATGCTATATTTTATGTTGTAAAGCGAAAAAAACATTCTATTGCTTGTGGAAATCTATAAAATAATAACACATTTCCACCGCGGATAAATATTTTTTTTAGTATCTTTGCACAGAAACAATAATAAAATTGACATGCTAATAGGTAGAGACAAAGAAGTAAAGCTCCTTCGAGATCTTATGACTGCTAACGAGTCCCAATTTGTTGCAGTCTATGGTCGTCGCAGAGTTGATAAGACGTATCTTATTAGAGAGGCGTTTAATTATAGTTTTACTTTCCAACATACAGGAATCTATAATGCGACAATGAGATATTCCATGTCAGGTTACAATGACTGATTTGTTTAAGTGATAAATGTATTCAAGACCTTAAATCTACAACCATTATCGCTAATCACCAACTATTCAAACGGTTAAGTTTAAAGGACTCACGTCAAATAATAAATGGTAATATGATGAATAGACTTATAACAAAATTTTATGTGACACTAGCCCCTGTTTGGGTTATGCTGTTTGGGGGAATATTTGTGTCTTGTGAATCAAAAGAAGAAGAAAGTGAACTTGATACTGCTCCATTGTATGAAGTCGATATTCATACAGGCACAGTAAAGATGAAAGAACTGTCCGCAATTTGTTATGTTGACGGTTTTTTACGTATAGATACTGATGCTGATGCTTATGATCTGGAATACGGAATTTGTTATGCGACCTCTCAAGTCCCAACAATGGCAGACAATGTCATGTGCAAGCGATTGGATAATAAACGTTCAAATCGTATCCAGATAGAGTTTCCCGAAGCTTTTGCTTGTTTGAATTTGGTATCAGAAACCACTTATTACTATCGTGCTTATTTCAAGGATAATCTAACAGGAAAAATCAGTTATGCAAGTGAAATAAATACATTTACGACACCTGAATTTGATTCTAATGCCAATTCTCCCAGTTGGATTAACTTGGGATTGTCTGTGAAATGGGCAACTTGCAATGTAGGTGCAGACTCTCCTGAGCAGGATGGGGATTATTTTGCTTGGGGTGAAACAGAAAGGAAGGAACGGTACGATTCATACACTTATAAATATTATTATAATAATACGGGGAAATATGTTGATATCGGTTCTAATCTCAACGATACTCAATATGATGTGGCCAGTCTCAAATTGGGAGAATCTTGGCGTATTCCCACTATCAACGAAATGACTGAACTATGTACTGCATGCAATTGGGTGTGGATGACCTATAACGGTATAAATGGCCATCTCATTACTGGCCCCAATGAAAACAGTATTTTCCTGCCAGCAACAGGTTATTATAATGGTACTAAACTTCGCCTTATGGGTGTGAATGGCTACTATTGGTCTTCCATGTTGTTTGAATTTGGTAACAGTAATGCATGTTGTCTCTATTTTAGTCGTGACGGTTGGTACAATAATGAAAATAGTCGTGAATATGGATTGACCATTCGCCCTGTTTGTGAATAAACAGGATGAGGATATGTCAAAATTTGCATTTTTGGAAAGGCAAACTGATAACAATCCGTCAGCAGGTAAAAGATGTATTAACCCAACTTTGCTGAAATAGCGAATTATTTGACTTCAGATGAATTTGACCCCAATATCCCCCTTGACACATCAAGTGTCCAACAACCATTTCCATATGGGAATGACTTCGATAGACAATCCGGCATGTTCTGTTTGTAGTTCGGTATCACGTGTGACAATCTGTGCTCGTTGGAGCGGAAAGACTTTATGCAGAGCAACCAAAGCTGAGATTTCACGTTCCCAAGTCTCTGTTTCGCTCATGTCAAACGAAGCTTGGATGGCGAGCTTTTCATCAGGAATGTAAAAATCGACTTCAATGTTACGATTATAAAAAAACAATTGTAGCTCATCTGCATTGCTGTACTTCTTGAGCAGGTGAATGGCACATAGGTTTTCAAGCAATTTGGTCTCTCCCCGAAACAAAAAATTGTTCAGCAGGCCATTATCCATGTAGTATCTCTTTTTGATGGTCTCTTGTTCAGATATGGGTGATGCATAGTTCAACAGAGAGAAACTCAGGTAGTTGTCTTCCATATACTGAAGGTAGTCTTTCAGTGTGGGCATACTGATGCTTTCGCCCGAAGACTTGATGATATGTATGAAGCGGCTCAAGGATGTGGGTTGCATAACATTTTCTGCTACCTTTCTTGCCAACAGACGTATAGAGCGGTCACCGCGGATGGCATGGCGGGCTACAATGTCTCCTAACAAGATTTTCTGGTAAAGGCTGTTTATCCATTCGCGTTTATTGACCAAAGGAAACATTTCTGCAAATCCTCCATTGTAGAAATAGTCATCAAAGCGACGTATGACCTCTAACTTGATATCCGGATTATATTCCCAATTCTTTTGCAGGGTGATACCATGATAAGTGAGGTATTCTGAATAAGAGAAAGGATAGATTTCGCGGATGATGTATCGTCCGCCAAGCGTTGTGGCCACTTCTTTGCTCAGCATTCGGGCATTGCTTCCTGTTACCATAACACGGTACTTCTGATCTGCCAGCCGGCGTACGAATTTCTCCCAGCCTGTAATGTTCTGAATCTCGTCCAAGTAAACTAAAGGTTTTTGGGGACCAAACATTTCCTGATAGCAATCTATCAGCAATTGTAGTTCTGATGCAGAAAGGCCATCCAGACGTTCATCCTCAAAGTTGATGTATAGGCAATCCTCCAATTGGATTTCGGAACGTGCTATCCGTTGCTTGATGTCTTGAATCATCAGGTACGATTTCCCAGCACGCCGTATCCCGACGAGAACATAAGAAACATTCTGTTCAAATTTCATTGGACGCTCTATCAAGCTGGTTTCCCTAATCTGTTTATGAAGGGAACTTATTACCGATTTTATGATATTTTTATCCATACACAAACATTATTTCGAAGTTAACTTTGCAAAAATAGCGAATTATTTCGAAATATACTTTGAAATAATGGAAATATTTTGGTTTGGAATGAAAAATAATGGGAATAGTAAACGATATAACTGGAGAAGATGAGCCCATTCCCCTGAGCCATTAAACGACGGGACATACCAAAAAGATTTCAAATCTTTACCAGAATCTTAACCTTTACCTTACCTCCCCTTTACCTGAAGTCAAGATTCGGGCAAAGGGGAGGATTTTCTTGTTTTCAGTCTGTTTTTGCCCTTACCTTTGCACCTGTCATTCCGACGGATTCGGATGTGACAGTGCAAAGGGTGAAAGTGTGATACACGATGGTTGCAGAGCGGAACACTCGGGGTACACTAAGGAACGAAACGGAACAGTAAGGGTACGTTAGGAACCGATTGGAACACTTTGGGAAACTCGTGTCGGCAAGTAGCCATATCTTTGCACCAGCAAACCGGGATGGAAAAGCGCGCGTCCGGAATGGGGAGCTGAAAACAAACCTATTTATTCATTCAATTAAAAAAAGAAAGGAAAAAAGATTATGGCACTGATTTACGAAGTGAGAAAGACTACACTGAATTTCAAAAAAGAGAAACCGACGGTGTATAAGGTGGCTGCTGTGCGCCAACAGACTGTGGGCTTTGATGCCCTGGTGAAGGAAGTGGCAAGTTCGTGCGGTGTGCACCGCACACAGTCCAAAGCTGTGGTAGAGGCACTGATTGACCGACTGATTCACTACATGGACTTGGGACTTCCCGTAAATGTTGGTGAACTGGGTTCGTTCAAACCGACTATCCGCACCAAGGTGAAAGAGACGGCTGATGAGGTGAATGCAGGCAACGTGGTACGCCGTGTGGTGCGCTTCTATCCCGGAAAACGATTGAAGGACATGCTGGAAGACCTTTCCATCATAACGTTGGACAACGGAGACACGGAAGAGGCAGCTCCTGATACAGAAGATGGCAACACTGGAGGGGGTGGCAGCACTGGAAATGACGACGGAAACAATCCGTTGTAAATAAAGTTTAGGCACGGATTTTTCGCTTTGCTCAAAGGTATGCGTAATCCGTGCCTAAAAACTTTGACGATGGTCGTCAATACGGTTTCAATAAATTCAAATCAGACAAATATTTGAGTATGACATCAGCTGTTTCGCGTTTCTTTTTCTCCTCATTTTTGTATTTATAAAGAGATTCCGACAAAGATTTGTCTGCAAGCAATTGCTCCATATAATCATCGGTTATCATAGACAATTTTCTCTTATCAGATGTCATCAAATAACATACTGGTTTAGCCTCTTTTGTAGGAGCAACAATAACAGAAGTTCCTGTGAGGGGAACCAATAACAAATTGGCTGCAAGGTTTCCTGCAAAATAAAGAGCAACCTTTCCACCTTTTACAGACCGGGAGCCTACAACACAGACAGAATCTTTTCCATATCGAAAAGCTTGGGTGTAATTCTTTCCTAAACTCACTCCTTTTCCTTTCAACTTCCTGTTATTCACAAATAACACATCATTGTAAACAATAAAGCGAACCTCTTTCTTGAGTAGTTTATCCATATCTTTATCCCCTGTCTTAAAAGATAAATCACCCAATCCTCCTGTGTTTTCTAAAGTCACAGTTACTGAATCATCCAACGTCACCCACTTGTCATTCTTGAAATCTTCATACGAAAGGCAGTAACGTGCCTGGGCCACTACCGAAGCTGATAGCGCAATAAGCAACACCAGCATCAAATAAATTCTCCTGCTCATAATATGTACATTATATATAATACCTGTCACTTCTTCTTAGGAACTCGCCGTGCCCAGCCCTCTTCATTGAAGTCCGGCTCAGGCCCACGCAGAGGACGTTCATCATGCTGGAAGAACTGTTTCCAGTCATCCTTCTTCTTCGGTCCTCGGGGAGCTGTATATCCGCGTTCTTCACGCGAAGGCTTGCGGCTTTGGGCCTCCTGCTGCTTTTTCTTTGATTTCTTCTGGAACTTCTCAAAGGGGTCAGCATCGGTGAAGTCTGCCTGCTGGCGTGCGGTTGTTTTCTTGCCTTTTCCTGCTGTATCCTTGCGTTTGTTTCCGCTGGCCGGATGTGCAGTTTTCCCTGCATTCTCACCCTCATCGGCCATCTCTACCACCACCTTACGTCCGCCTACCTTTACTCCGCGATTGAGAGCTTTCAGTACACGGGAGGCATCCTCTTCGGCCACATCGAAGAAAGAGAAATTCTTCATCAGATCGATTCGTCCGATTTGTGGTTTGCCCTGTACGTGGCGGTTCACCAAGTCTATGATTTGGGCGGCAAAGAAGTTGTCCATCTTACCCAGATTCAAGAAAAGTCGGGTGTATCCCTCTTCAGCCTTGCGACCCCCTCGTCCTGCTGTGCGCTTGGTGGCATTGTCCCGCTTACCCTCTTCCTTACGGGTACGCTCAACGGGCACTTCTATCTCGGGCATCTTGCTGTAGTAGTCGATGAAGCGGCTCATCTCGCGACTGACAATGCGCTTGATAAGGTCCTCCTTTTCCAACCACTCCAATTTGCGCAACACCTCATGCATGAAGGGAGCTATCATCTCCTCGTTCACCTGCACACGCTCGATGTCATCAATACCCTTATACAATTGTTTTTCACAAATCTGCTGTCCGGTAGGTATCTCTCCCCGCTGGAACTTCTTGCCAATGATGCGCTCGATGTCGCGCATCTTTCCCCGTTCACGCACGTGGATGATGGCAATGCTGGTACCTGTCTTTCCTGCACGTCCAGTACGTCCGCTCCGGTGGGTGTAACTTTCGGTATCATCGGGCAGGCCGTAGTTGATGACGTGTGTCAGGTCGTCCACATCCAATCCGCGTGCCGCCACATCCGTAGCAACCAGCAATTGTGTACGCCGCTGGCGGAACTTCTGCATAGTGAGGTCACGCTGCTGTTGCGAGAGTTCGCCGTGCAATGCATCGGCATTGTACCCGTCCTGAATGAGTTTGTCGGCAATCTCCTGCGTTTCCAACCGTGTGCGGCAGAAGATGATGGCATATATCTTGGGGTTGTAGTCGGCAATGCGTTTCAGTGCCAGATACTTGTCCTTGGCATGTACAAGGTAATAGACATGGTTCACATTCTTGCTTCCCTCGTTCTTTGTGCCAATGACAATTTCTTTGGCATCGCGCAGGTATTTCTTGCTGATACGCGATATTTCGGGACTCATAGTAGCCGAGAACAACAACGTATTCCGCTCTTCGGGCACATCGGCCAGAATGGCATTGATACTCTCCGTGAATCCCATGTTCAGCATTTCGTCAGCCTCGTCCATCACCACATTTTCAATGGTAGCCAGACTCACTACACCACGTTCCATCAGGTCGATAAGCCGGCCAGGAGTGGCAACAATGACATGCACCCCACGGCGGAGCGAACGTATCTGGCTCTCGATAGACGAACCACCATAGACAGGAAGTACGTGCAAATGGTCGATATAGCGGGAATAGTCGTTCAAATCGCCCGCAATTTGCAGGCACAATTCACGCGTAGGACAAAGAATAAGTGCCTGTGGCACCACCCGTTCTACGTCTATCTTTTGCAACAAGGGTAACCCGAAGGCAGCCGTCTTCCCTGTTCCCGTCTGTGCCAATGCTACCACATCATTACCATTTCCCAACAAATAGGGAATCACCTCTTCCTGCACCGGCATGGGGCTTTCATAGCCTAACTCTTCAATGGCCCGACGTATCGGCTCGCATACGCCCAGCTCTTCAAATGTCTTCAAAATAGTCTCACTTATAATTATTTGGCTGCGAAGATACACCCTTTTGTAGGATTGGACAAAAGTTTTTAAAACAAATTTATGAAGAAGGCATCAGAAATGTTTGTCAAATTGGGAATAAATACGTTTCTTTGCGGAAACGATATCTGTTCATGACACAATCTCTGAAAGAAAAGACAGCACACGGCCTCCTGTGGGGCGGACTGAGCAACGGTGTGCAACAGATTCTGAACTTGGTGTTCGGAATCTTTTTGGCCCGCATGCTTACTCCTGCAGATTATGGCATGGTGGGGATGTTGAGTGTATTTACAGTCATAGCCACAGCTCTACAAGAAAGTGGCTTTACCGCTGCACTGGTAAACAAGCGCGAAACCCGACACGAAGATTACAATGCTGTCTTCTGGTTCAGTATAGGAATGAGTTTTTGTCTGTATATATTATTGTTTGCATCTGCTCCATTGATAGCCGATTTTTATCACAAGCCCGAACTGACACCGTTAGCCAGGTATCTGTTTTTAGGATTTGTCCTGTCGGGCATGGGTACAGCACATAGCGCCTGGCTGTTCAAACACTTGATGGTGAAACAGCGCACTATATCCCAGATAACCGCCCTCGTCATATCAGGTTGTGTAGGGATGACAATGGCTTACAATGGTTTTTCATATTGGAGTATAGCCACACAAAATCTTGTATATGTGACAATGACAACACTGTTTTATTGGTATTTTGCATCATGGACACCTTCAATCAATATCAACCTGAGTCCATTACGAAGCATGTTAGGCTTCAGCAGCCGTATATTGGTTACCAACATGTTCAGCCATGTAAACTACAACATGTTCTCCATCATTCTGGGCCGATACTACCCTACCCGCGACGTTGGTTTCTATGACCAGGCCTACAAATGGAGCAGCATGGGTGGCCTGTTCATTCTAGGAATGATAAACAGTGTGGCACAACCCGTATTGGCAGAAGTGGCTAACGACAGAAAACGGCAACAACACATTTTTCGAAAACTGATGATTTTCACCATAGCCGTATCTTTTCCTCTCATGCTGGGAATAGGACTTATGGCAGAAGAACTGGTAAACCTTTTTTTGACCGACAAATGGACTGGCACCATTCCCCTGCTACGACTACTTTGCATCAGCGGTGCCTTTGTGCCTATAACAAATCTTTATCAGCAACTGCTCATCAGCCGTGGACGTAGCGACCTGTATATGTGGGGAGTCATCATAGAGGGGATACTGATACTAATCTGCTTGCTGCTGGCCAGCCCTTACGGAGTAGAAAACATGCTGAAAACATACGTATGTCTCTACATCAGCTATGTTGGGGTATGGTACGGATTGGCACAAAAGTTTTTAAAATAAATTTATGAAGAAAGCATCAGAAATGTTTGTCAAATTGAGTTAAGTACATGACAAAATTTTAAAGATTGAGAAATTTTCTTTTTTAGAAAAAGGGAGGGGGACGAAAGCAATTGCCAGTCTGTAAAGATTCACTGTCTGGACCTTGCACATGGACAATATCATCAGGGTTACAAACTTTATTCGGGCCAAATTCATATTTTTACCCAAATAATCTTTTATTATGTCAAATAAATCACTACTTTTGCAGTGAACCTTAGGATTAGCTATCACAAAAAAGTTCTCACACTTTTCTACAAAGACACTAATCTCTAAGGTTTTATGAAAATAATTTACTGATTATTAAATAGATATATTTTTGTTATGTACTAAACAAAAAATAAATGCAAATGAATAAAGAAACCCATATAATTCATGTTCCGGTCGGAGGATTGGCAAATAGAATGAAAGCCATCGGTGCTGCTGTTGCTTTAAGTAATGATGTCCAAGCAACAACAACTATTATTTGGTATAAGGACAAAGGGTTGAATTGTCCATTTGATGAATTGTTTGAGCCAATTGAAAATAAACTTGTTACTCTTCGTGAAAATTCCATATTTGATTTATTCTTATATGACCGACCAAGGAAAAAAAATTTCTGTATTCCGAGATTTTTTCAGAAATTCCTTTTTGACCAAGCAATGTATGAACAAGATGTATGTACACGTAGCCACGAAGGTTTTGATTTTCTATCTTGGTGTTTGGGCAAAAAATCATATATAGCTGGGTATGTATATTTCTATCCAAAAGAAAATAATAAATTCTCTATTTTCCATCCCAAAGCAGAATTGATGGAACGTATTAGAGAAACAGTAAAATTATTTGGAAAACAAACTATTGGGGTACATATCAGAAGGACAGATAATATAGAATCTATTCAAAAAAGTCCTACACACCTGTTTATTGAACGCATGAAAGCTGAAGTGGAAAAGAATCCGGATACCAAATTCTATTTGGCTACAGATTCTGATGAAGAAAAGAATACCATGAAAGAAATATTCAAAGAACGTATAATCACTTCTCCTAAACAAGCTGACAGAAATAGTCCTCAAGGAATAAAGGATGCATTAGTAGAAATGTATGTTTTGTCTATGACATCCAAAATTTTTGGTTCAGTAAAAAGTTCTTTTTCACAGACAGCTGCAGAAATTGGAGGTATAACGTGTGAATTTATAAAACAATGAAAGTTTTAGTAATCATCGTATCATATAACTTCGAACGTTGGATAAGCCGTTGTTTGGGAAGTCTCCGCAAGAGTTCTCACCCGATAGATGTAATGGTCATAGATAATGGTTCGAAGGATCGGAGTGTAGATATCATCAAGAAAGATTTTCCAGAAGTGCGTCTTATTGAAACTGGAAAAAATCTGGGATTTGGACGTGCCAACAACATAGGTCTGAAATTCGCATTGGATGAAGGATACGACTTTGCCTTCTTGCTTAATCAAGACGCTTGGATTGATTATAATACCATTGAAATCCTCATAAAAACAGCACAAATACATCCAGAATATGGTATTTTATCCCCTGTGCATCTGGACGGAAATGGAGATAACCTTGATTTTGGATTTCATACGTATAGCGGACAATCTGACAAGGAATCGTGTATGTCTGACCAACGAGAAACAGTAGAACTTCCATTCGTAAATGCCGCTTTTTGGATGTTACCTCGAAAAACAATGGAAACAATAGGAGGATTTTCGCCACTTTTCTACCACTACGGAGAAGATATTGACTATGTGAACCGTGTGAAATATCAAGGATTGAAAATAGCATATTCACCCAAGACAGCAGGATACCACGATAGGGCCAAACGTCCTAAACCTGTCGGTGAAGCTTTTTATTATTCTGAATTTGTCTATCACTTGTCAGAATATGCAAACGTCAATTACTCCTTCGTCAAAGCTTTCGTTTACGGACCATTGGCATGTATAAAAAAAATCCCCCAGGGAAAGGGATATATTTCTGTCTGGTGGAAACTTATTCAGAAAACAGCATTTGTCATTAAGACCCGAAGAATAAACCAGCATAAATTGAACAATCATTTATAAAAATTATATGGCATCGTTTTTTAAGGAACGTATCAAACTTGAAGGAAACAAAAAGAAAGTGGCTACTAACGTGGTGTGGGCACTTTCGGGAAAAATTGTCAATATGGGTGGTGCCTTATTGGTTGGTATTTTAGTAGCCAGATATTTAGGTCCTGACAAGTTTGGCCTTATGAACTATGTCATCAGTTACGTATCCATATTCACCATCATTTCAACCTTTGGATTGGACAATATAGAGATTCGTGAACTTTCCAAATACCCTGAACGTAAAGAATATATTCTCGGAACCTGTTTATCAATAAGACTTATATGTGCCTGCATAGCTCTACTTTCAGTAATTCTATCCCTTGTCATTCACCGGGCAGATGGTTTTACTTCTACAATGATACTGATATACTGTACAACGTTGTTTACAAGTTGTTTCAATTTAGTCCGAAATTACTTCACTTCCATTGTCAAGAATGAGTATATTGTTAAAACAGAAATAGCCCGTACGTTTATAGGTGCAGGATTAAAAATAGGTCTATTATGGATAAAAGCACCTCTTGAATATTTCATTCTTGCCACTGCATTTGATACTGTATTGGTAGCAAGTGGGTACTGTCTGTCATATCGCAAGATTATTGGTAACATAAAAGATTGGAAATTCGATAAGAAACTTGTTCCCTTCATGATACGTGAGTCATTCCCGCTCATGCTTTCGGGAGCAGCCGTAATCATCTATCAACGAATTGACCAAGTGATGATTAAAAATATGATTGATGATGAATCTGTCGGTTATTTTGCCACGGCAGGAAAATTTTTGGAACTTATCCTTTTCCTCCCTGGAATATTGACCCAAACGGTTACTCCTCTATTGGTGAAAATACGCGAAAGTGGCGATACCATAGAATACGAAATGAAAAAACGTCAGTTTGTCGGCATCGTTGTATGGATTTCCATTATATTGGCAACTATCGTATGCATCATCGCTTATCCACTGATTTTGTTGACATTCGGTAAAGAGTATCTGGCAGCTGTACCCGTATTGCAAATAATGGCATGGAAGACGGTTGGTATGGCACTCTCTTCTTCCGGTGGACAAATCATTATCATGGAAGGAATACAGAAATGGGCTGTCATCCGTAACATTATCGGTTGTATTGTATGCATAGGACTCAATTTACTGGTAATTCCACATTATGGCATCGTTGGTTCTGCATGGGTCACCATTATTACCGTAATGATTTCAGGAACTTTTGCCAATGGATTGATACCTTCGTACTGGAAAATCCTGCGTTTACAATTATATGGTCTTTTCTGTGGATGGAAAGAGTTGATATACATTAAAAATTTAATCATAAAAAAATAAAAATTAGTTCTGTAAATACTATATCATATATGACGAAATTCAGATTGTTTCTCAAATCAGTTATGAGACAACTAAAACTGGAAATGGCTTTTATCAAAGAGGCATTCTACTTTTGGCAGTTGACAGTCAAATATAATGCGTCCAATTATACGGACAAAGACATACAGAAGATGCAATACACGCTATTGCGTGAAAATCATACAATAGAAAAAGGGATGTCCTTGAGAAATCCTAAAAAAGGATTTGGACAAGAGAAAGTAAAGAATCTGCTTGCCCGTTTGAATAAATATGTAGATTTATATGCCAAGGAAGATTTGGATTTCTTGAACTATCCCCTATCCACCATTAAAGGTTATATTGACTATACCAAAGAAAATGGGGTTGAAATACCTTTAATCGAAAAGGAATTTATCAAATTACAAGAACGGATTGGTAAAACAAAAGTGGATACTCGTACAGGTGTCATATCAATCACACGTGAAGAAATCACAAACATGTGTAAACAAAACTTTGAATCACTGCTTTATAGCCGTCATTCTATTCGATACTTCAGCAACGAACCTGTATCTAAAGAATCAATTGAAAAGGCTTTGACATTGGCTCAACGTACTCCTTCAGCTTGTAATCGTCAAGGCTGGCTTACTCATGTATTCACAGGAAAACAAAGTGTGAAATTAATCAAGTGGCAAGGAGGAAGCCGTGGATTCGAAGATGAAATACAATGTAGTATTTTAGTGACAGCTAACTTAAAGGCATTCTTATTTTATGAAGTACATCAAGCATACGTGGATGGCGGACTTTATGCCATGAATCTTATTAATGCACTACATTCATTAGGTTTGGGAACTATTCCGCTATCTTGTGGTTTCGATGTACCAAAACTGAAAGGATTGGCTAATTTTGATATTCCAGAAAACGAAGTGCCTATCCTAATCATTGGTATCGGACATTTACAACCTCAATTTAAGGTTGCTGTGTCTGATAGAAAAGATATATCCATAACCAACACTTATCATCAGGACGAATGAAAATATTAATAGTGAACCAACCTCTTGGTAATCGGGGTGACGAATCTGCACACAAAGCACTCGTTCGTGCTTTGTTGAAACATATACCCGAAGTAAAAATACAAGTACTCTTCGTAGGAGTACCTCAAAATAGCATTGACCAATTTGCCATTAATAGCCAACAAGTGGAATATATTCATCTGTTAAACAGAGAATCAACACACAAATTCATTCGCAATAACAAAGTTGCGAAATTTGCATTCAGCCGTTGGAAAAAAATGCAATACAAAAGATTTTACTATGCTGCCATTTCGGCACTTCAAAAAGACAATTACAATCTATGGGATTTACAACCTATTGTCAAACAGATTCAAAAATACTATCATGAAGCAAATATGATAGTTTGTGCTCCAGGAGGAATCTGTATGGGTGGATTCCAAAACTGGTATCATCTGTTTTATTTGAAATTGGCACAACGGATGAACAAGCCGTTAGTATATTATGGACGTTCCTTCGGACCTTTCCCTACAGAAACTACACTGAACCGTCAGTTCAAGAAACTGAGTTTAGAACTTCTACACTACTTCACTTTCAACTCAATCAGAGACAAAAAGACCGAAGCATTAGCACAAGAACTGGGTATTGATTATGTACCTACGTTAGATTCTGCTTTCCTTGACACTCCTCAAGCAGAGCTTCCTAAAGAAATAATACGATTGAATGGTGCGCCTTACATGGTTTTCGTACCTAACTTACTGACTTGGCACTATGCATACAAGAATGTAGATAAAAAAACTATTATTTCGTTCTACAACCAATTGGCAGACTGTATTGTAGAAAAGTATCCTGAATATAATCTGGTGATGCTTCCGCAAACATTCAACTCAGCAGAAAGTAATGACATATTGCTTTTCCAAGAAATTGCAAACATCCGCAAAGACACAAAAATAGTAGTAATGCCTGATTGTTATAGTTCTGATATCCAACAACGAATCATCCACGATGCAAAATTCGTGGTCGGAGCACGTTACCACTCCATTGTCTTCTCCATCAATCAAGCGGTACCTTTCATTGCTCTCAGTTACGAACATAAAATTACAGGTTTATTACAAACACTCCAGAAAGAAAATTGCATGATTGATATTACTGAGATTTTCAAAAGCGAAGATACGATACAACATGCAGTAAGTACATTCAAACAGATGCTTCCTGAACTCAAAGCTGATGTAACGGCGCAAATTGAGGCCAAAGAGAGAACTTACGAATGTTTCAAACAATTTATCAAAAGAAATAACCTCGCATGACACTATCCCCCATCATCCTATTCGTATATAACCGGCCAGAGCATGTACAAAAGTGTATAACCTCACTACTGGCCAATGATTTGGCTACGGAAAGTGACCTGTACATATATTCCGATGCGCCAAAGAACGAAGAAGCGCAAGAAGCCGTAATGCAAGTAAGGGAATATATCCATACGGTCGGAGGATTCAAAAGTGTAACCATCGTAGAGCGCGACCACAACTGGGGATTGGCAAACAGCATTATCGATGGTGTAACCACGCTCACACACAGATACGGGCGCGTCATTGTACTGGAAGATGACCTGGTAGTGGCCCCATACTTCCTGCGCTTCATGAACGATGCACTGGAAACTTACAAGGATGAACCTCGTGTAGGACACATTCAGGCATGTGACTTCACACAAGATGCCACATTGCCCGATACCTTCCTGATCAAATGGACAGGCAGTTGGGGATGGGCCACTTGGGAAAGAGCCTGGAAACATTTCAATCCGAATGGAAAGGAATTGCTGGCCGAATTGGAACAAAAAGGACTGACCCGCACCTTCGACTTTAACGGTAAATATGGATTCACCCGTATGCTCCGACGACAAATCGAAGGGAAAAACAATTCGTGGGCCATCCGATGGAATGCCACCCTTTTCCTGAAAGACATACTTTCGCTCAATGTGGGTCGCTCGCTGATACAGAATGAAGGATTTGACGGTAGCGGTACCAATTGTGGTGGTGGCGGACTCTATGCCAGCAATCTGTGGATTACGCCCCTACCTGTGAAAAAAATTTCTCCCATTGAGGAAAATATCCAAGCACGCAAATGCTTCGAACGATACTATGCCCGCACCAATTCATTTTGGGCAAAAGCTATCCGCCGTATCAAACGAACTCTAAAAGGAGATTTCGGAAATTGATAGGATACAGATGAAATAACACCACTCCACTTTTCAGGCACGGATTAACACAGACTTATATTCCTGCTTTATCCGGTAACGATTCAGCACTTTCGGTCTGTTCATACCGTATCTTTATGTTACTGCCACGGCGTTGGCAGTTCCCTGCCTCACCGATGGCAGTGTACTGCCACCATGGTGGCAGACATCTGCCAACGCCGTTGGCAGAGATAAAAGAAAGAGAGCACAAACAAACGTTCTTAGAACAAAAGCCTTTTTTTATCCGTGCAATCCGTGCTTGAAAATTGAATAATGACGATTTCCTACAACACTTTATCCAACCAGTCGGCTACCTCTTGCTGGATTTCCTTGCTACAGAAGTGGGGGAGGTCCCAAAGTTTGGTGACCAGCTTGTCAGAGGCACCTTGGCTTTCATAGACACTACGAATCTGACCATATGCTTTCTCTACGGCTATGACAGGGAAAAGTTTGTCCTGACGTCCGTTGAAGAATAGCATGGGCTTCGGACAAGCAATAGAGGCTATGTGTGGATAATCCATGTATTGACGAATCATGGGCAAAGTATTGGCAAAGTCAGATCCCCCCTTTCCTTTGCGATAGTCCCAGTGAAGCTGATAGTCGGTAGTGGTCATCCAACAAACGGCAGCACCTGCTTTCACACGGTCAGTAAAGGCGGTAAGCATCCACGTGCGGTAAGCCCCCATGGAGAAGCCCATAGCACCTATGCGTTCACTGTCCACCTCGGGCAACGAAGCCAAAAATTCAGCAGAATAGGCATCTTCGAAAGTAGTGGAACCACTCCACGAACGCCCCAATTGTTGGAATACACAGGCAATGACCTGCTGGCCCTCGTAATCGGCACCCTCCTTGCGTCCACGCTCACCCCAAAAGAGAGCATCCAGAGTCAGCACCACATATCCCCTACTGGCCAAATAATCGCCCACATACTGGTCATCATAACATCCGTGTGCCCACTGGTCAGCATCCTGCAGTACGAGGGAATCCACACCGAAAGGACGCACCATCTTCTCCTTACCGATGGTAAAGTGTGCACCATGGTCGTGCATCAGCACTACGGCCGGATGAGGACCTTCACCCTCGGGCACACACAAGTAAGCCGGCACACGAGAGTAATCCGTGAGGTTGAACTTTATCTTCTTCACCTCGTATCCCTGACGTCTTTCGGTAGCCACCACCTCCATATCCCATTTCTCGGCACGACGGGGTGGAGTCATCATACATTCCTCCAATTTGGCACGGGCAGTCTTTCGCCACTTCTTGAAACGCATACCACTGTTTTCCCATGCCAACGGATAGGTCAGTTCCTCCTTCAGCTGGTCAAGAAACACAGGCATGTCATTCCGCAATTCATACACTTCATTCGGACGTGGCTTGGCCTTTTTCTTTTGTCCCATCACAGGGAGAGAACCGGCACACAAACAGAAACCCATTGCCACGAACATGGCACATACAACTCTTTTCATTTATTATATTCAGATAGTAGTTAATCTAATGCAAGTTCGATATAAGGAATGGAAGTAATTATAACTCCTCCCCTAAGTTAGGGGAGGTGGCCTTTAGGCCGGAGGAGTGTGTGAAAATGCAGACTTTTTATTATGACAGACTCCCTCCCCCTACGGGGACTCCCTCTAACTTAGAGGGAGAGTTGTAGTCACTTCTATTCGCCATATATCTATATCGAATTCACGTTAATCTATGTTTTTATTGGAAAGAATCACAATCCCAATTTCTCAGAAATCTCCAACATCCGGTGAATGGGACGTACAGCCTTCTCAGCAATAGCAGCATCCACCTCCACGGCCGGCCACTCGTACTTCAGGGTGTTATAGAGTTTCTCCAGTGTATTCAGACGCATGAAATTGCATTCATTGCAAGCGCAAGTGCTGTCTTCGGGTGGAGCAGGGATAAAGTTCTTCTCAGGGCACTGCTTCTGCATCTCATGCAGGATACCACTTTCGGTAGCTACAATGAAGTTCTGACGGTCACTCTTCACCGCATGTTTCAACAAAGCTGCCGTAGAGCCAACCACATCAGCCAGCTTCACCACCGCACCCTTGCATTCGGGATGAGCCAACACCAGTGCATCGGGATACTGCTGCTTCAGCTCCACAATCTTCTGCACCGAGAATTGCTCATGCACATGACATGCACCATTCCAAAGGAGCATCTGACGTCCGGTTACAGCATTGATGTAGCTTCCCAAGTTACGGTCAGGACCGAAAATGATTTTCTCATCCGCAGGGAAACTCTCCACTATCTGACGGGCATTGGTACTGGTCACCACCACATCCGTAACCGCCTTCACCGCAGCAGTAGTGTTCACATAGGAAATAACCGTATGGTCGGGATGCTCGCCCACAAACTTGGCAAACTCTTCAGCCGGACAACTATCGGCCAATGAACAACCCGCATTCAAGTCGGGCACCAACACTTTCTTATCGGGACACAGCACCTTTGTCGTCTCACCCATGAAGTGTACGCCACACATCACGATGATGTCAGCATCCGTCCGCGCAGCCCACTGGGCCAAAGCCAAACTGTCACCCACAAAATCTGCTATATCCTGTATCTCGCCACTCTGGTAGTAGTGCCCCAGGATGACGGCATTCTTCTCCTTACGCAGTTTGTCTATCTCCTTTTTCAAATCAATTGACTTGTCAACGGCTTCGTCCACAAATCCCTTTTTCAACCAATTCTCGTTAACCATAAAATTATATTTTAGTTTTTTTATTTTTAAAGAAAGAAATCTATGCTGATGATTATTGGCTGTGAATAGTGTTGAAAAGAAATTCCTCTTTTTCTTGGCAGATAAGTTATTATCCTCCCAGCCGTAGTTATCATCAAGTTGTCAACAGGTCGTTTTTTGTTTTACTGATTGAAACAGAGTATGCTTTCTCTCATTTGTCCACAGTTATTCACAACCTGTTAATTGTGGGCAAAGTTAAGAACTTTATGCGAAATAGCTATCTAAAAATGGGTGAAAAGTGTGTTCAAACATGATAATTAACTTTCTCTGTTTATTTTTGGAGTTTTCATTCTCTTCATTGGTATATATGGTTTTCTTGATTCTGCAAATAAATTATCCACTTTTTATCCCTTCCAACTTTCACCATGTTTCCACAGGTTATTCACAGGTTGTGAACAACTTTTAGGTATAAAAGAAGGAGGATATACAACTTTGCACATCCTCCTTTCTTTCATTGCATACTTCTTTTAATTACTGTTTAGGAAGTCGATAATCCACATATGTTTTCACACCTAATATTGAACCTGCAAACATCATCGTTTGTGCCAGGTAAGCAAGTACAGAATCTGTTATTTGTCCGATTGGAGGCATGAAGTAATCAATGTATGATAGAATGATGCCTGTGGTCAGAACAACTAAAGCTGTTACAGTCTGTATATTCTTCATTGTTCAATCATTTTAGAGAGGATTATTTCCGTCATCGTTTCCACCCGATCCAGTGTTTCCGTTTCCACTGTCGGTAGTTTCGTCTTCTTCGTCATCGTTTTTCTTGCTCAAGCAGTCAAACTCTACATTCTGGCTGATCATGATTCCCATTTGCTTGCTCTGACGGAATTTCAATGCCAATTTCTTGATGGAATCCACACCCGCTTCCTTCTCTACATCAGTTGCCTTTGTCTTGAGCGACAGGAAGAAATATCCCAATGTACCCAGTTGCAAGGTATGTCCGTTCAGAATGAACTGCTCCACTTGTTGGTTGATGGCATAGAAAGCAGCCATCATCTGTGCTTTCGGAATACCGGAGTTCTGACTGGCGTACTTCAACAGATCTTCGGTCGAGATAGTTGAATAACGTACGGGTGAAGTGATGTACTTGTCGGCCTTAGCATATCCGACGCGCTGCAAATTCTTTTTAATAACAATTGTACTCATAATGTTTTAAGTTTTTAAATTAATAAATTGGTTAGTTTTTAGATTCAGTTTCTTTCTCAGATTTCTTGTTCTTTCTCACAAGGTCGATAATCAGCTCAACGAGCTTCATCAGCACCATCATCCACTTTATGTAGCCTTGGTTTTTGGTCTTTTCAATCTTTTCTTTCTCCATTTTACAATAGGTTTTACAGTGTCATTCAATCACGATTTCCAATTCTCCACCCTCTTCATTGGCCTGTTCAAACAAAGTTTCGTACAGCCATTCGAAAGTTTTCCGTGAATGTACCAATGTATCCGGTTTGTCGCGTTCACCCACCAGAATGCACCCTTCCGTGTCCTCCACCCTGTTTCCCGGGTGAATCATCACTCCTGTAAAGTTCGGTACCTCCATCAGGTAAGGCATCATCCGGCGGAACTTCTTCGAGGGCGACATCCGTATGCGGTACTTTCCTTCCGGAATGGCCGTCCTTCCCATCACCTTCTTTTCGTGCACCAGGTCACGCCACATAGGTTCCAGTGTATAGCACAGCACCTTCCCTCCATCGTGTAGAATCCCTGTCGTACATTCCCCTTGTCTGCTTGTCCGTGTCAATGTCAGTCTTTTCATTTTCTGCCTGATTTTTTGTTGTTAATATTATAAGGTATAACTCTCACCGTCACTCCCGGGCCCGTCGGAATGACTGATGCAAAGGTAAGGGTAAAAACAGCTCCAAAACAAAAGAAATCTCCCCTTTACCCGAATCTTGACTTCAGGTAAAGGGGAGGTAAAGGATAGGGGAGAATGTGGGTAAAGGAATAGGTTATTTAATCGTTATATTTCTTGAAATTCTCCGCCTGTTCAAATATCTCTTCCGAATAATTTTGTTACAGCTATATTTGTTTGATGGACTCATCAAAGTTTTCTCCCTTGATATATCCCTTCTTCACTTTGTTGAACGATATTTCTGACAGCATACCACGCTGCATCAGTCCTGTAATATCGCTCTTGGCTGTGGTGGCAGTCACCATGAATTTGGTTTGCACATCCTTTACCGTCAGTACCTCGTTGGGATTGTCTATATACATCCGTATAATCTGTGCTTGACGTTCATTGATGTTACCCAATTGCAAGAAGGTGTTGGCTAACGTCTTTTCCTCCTGCTTCTTCTTCAAGTAAGCCTGCAACTGCTTGAATGCTTTCTCCAGCACCTTCAGATTGTAGATGATGAAATAACCCACATCCATACCGTCCGATTCCACATACTGGTAAGCCTTCTCATACGATTTCTTTGAACTGGCAATAACCCTTGATACAGACATATACTCCATCAACCAATATCCCTGTTTCAGCATATACCAATAGAAGAGTGCACGGGCTGTACGTCCGTTTCCATCCACAAAGGGGTGCATATAGGCTACCATAAAGTGAATGATGATGCCCCTTATTATAGGATGGACAAATACTTTGGCATCCATCTCGTTGAAATAGTGGCATAATTCTTCGACGAACGCTGGCAGTTCCTCGTAAGACGGTGGCATGTGTACCACCTCGTGAGTAATGCCATTCTCTACAACCACATCATTGTTCCTTCGGAGTCGTCCGGCATCTTCTGGATTTTCCAATGTTTTTTCTGTCATCAAGTGATGGATGTGGAAGACCAGTTCAGGAGTCAGCGGAGTATTCTTGTTCTCTACAATAAACCGGATGGTCTGATAGTTGTTGACAATCATCTGTTGCGATTTGTCCTTGGGAGCCATTTTTTTGCGCAGCATCTCTTTGGCCACCTTCCGTGTGGTGGCAGCCCCTTCCATTTGACTGGAGAAGATAGCCTCTTCCATCAACGAGCTGATAAGATACTGTTCCCTGTTTTCATGTGACAGTACGGCGCTGTTTCCCCACGAGCCTCCAAAGTTCATGTCAAATTCGTGACACATGCGTTGCATCCGGTTGGTCAATCCAAAAGTCACATTATATGTCTCCCAAGTATATACTGTGGTGGTGATGCGCGAAGCCTTTACGCGGGTCCACAATTCCTGTACCGAGGTGCAGGATTCGGGTATATTCTTATACTTCACCTTATCCCAATACTCGT
>JAFXDL010000058.1 GCA_017516265.1 Bacteroidaceae bacterium | reverse complement strand
CAGTCTATAAATCTATATGCGCAAGCTATTATGTTTCGTCCTCGTAGTAATGTGTGAATCTTTTCCATATGTTATGTATTGTGTTTTGTTGTAAGGCTTGTGAAATTTGGATGTGTTGGAAGAATCTTTTCGTGTGTGATCATTATACATCACTAAGTAATGTTTGTACATGTTAAAAAAAGAACTATCTTTGCATTAGATAAGCTTTTTCCCATGAAAAATGGTAGGGTGGGACTTAGTCAGTTGTAAACTTTTTAACAGGCGCATTATGAACTTACAGCAGTTAGAATATATAGTGGCACTTGACAAGTATCGCCACTTCCAAAGAGCCGCCGAGTCGTGTGGCGTAAGCCAGCCAACATTGAGTGCATTGGTGCAGAAATTGGAAGAAGAGCTCGACCTCACGCTCTTCGACCGCAAGAGCCACCCTATATGTGCTACTGACAGTGGCCGTGCGGTAGTAGACCAAGCGCGTGTAATATTATACAATATAGCTCAGCTCAAGGAAATGACCCGTTCGGAGAAAGAAATGGAGAGTGGTACAGTACGTATTGGAGTCATCCCAACAGTAGCTCCCTATATATTGCCTCGTCTCTTCAAGCAGATTCGGAAAAATTCTCCGCAGATAGAACTGCGTGCCTTTGAGCTACGTACCGCAGTCATCATAGATCAGTTGCGTAAGGCCGAACTCGATATGGCTATCCTTGCCACACCCTTGAGTCAGCCCGATTTTCTTGAAATCCCGCTCTACTACGAACAGTTTGTTGCCTACGTGTCACCTGATGAAAATCTGTATCGGAAGAAAGAAATCATAGCCAGCGAGATGCCTACCGAACATCTGTGGGTGTTGAAGGAGGGACACTGCATGAGAAATCAAGTATTTAATTTCTGCCAGACACAGTCGGCCTACTCTACGAGCTACGAGGCTGGCAGCATTGATACTTTGATCAAGATTGTTGATGAGAACGGAGGCTATACCGTGATTCCGGAACTGCATCTTCCGTTGCTTCATGGTAGCCAATGTGAGCATGTGAGGGTGCTTTCCTCGCCCACTCCGGTGCGTGAGATTTCGCTTGTTATTCGTCAGGACTATGTGCGCGAACGTCTTGTCAATGCCATAGCCGATGCCGTGAAAGCAATCATCCCTGATGAAATGCTCGATGCGCGACTGAAAAAATTTGCCATCAAACTATGAAATCCCGCTTACTTCACATCTGTTTCGTGCTGATAGGTAGATGTTAAGTTTGGTTTGGATTTGCTCTTTTTTGAATTTTGCGGAGAGGGTTTTGATGGATTATTCTTTTGGAACGGTACAAATATCCTCTGTTTTTATTTAATGAAATAAGGCTTTCCGGATCTTTCCGAGTCTGGTTGCTTTCGAGAAAGTGAAAGTCCATAAATTACGATTAGTAGTAAGGCCTATAGAAATCATTGTCTAAAACGCCAACGATAATTGACGGCAGTGGACATCGCGCAATGAAAGTATCTCGTGTTGGAAGTTGCGTACTAACAGTTCAGAGAGCTTTTCGCGTTTCTCGGGTTTGGCTACGATGGCTTGCCGCGACCAGATGCGATCTACGTTGTAGTTGCTGTAAAGCTGTTCCATGAAAGTGTCATCGGGATCCTGACACTTGCCGTCACTGTTTGTGAGCATCCATTGGAAATGGCGGTAGGAGAGTAGGTCGCAGTATTTCTTTAGTCGTATCTGTTCCTTATCATCGAAATCTGCATTGTAGCGTTTCTTCCCTGTAGGCCGATAGGGCGGGTCGAGGAAGAAAAATGTATTTCCGCAAGCCTCACTATAGGTCTTTTCGTAGTCACCATGAATGATGGTCACGCGTTGTAGCAACTTGCTGTCGGCATGGATTATACGCTCATCGCAGATGGTGGGGTAGAGTAGGTGATTGTATGCTCCATTGAACTTGCCCTCGGCATTAATGCGGTAATTGGCGTTGGATGTCTTGTTCAGGAATATGAATAAGGCAGAGTGTCGCAATCCATCGCTTTGTCGTGCGTTAAATTCTTCGCGCATCTCGTTGAAGTATTCGTGGCGCTCCTCTTCGTCGAGTGGAAGAAATTCCTTTTGTATCTTCTTCAATTCAGCCACCAGTTCCTTTGCACGATCGCGCACGGTATTGTATGTGCGGATTAGGTCAAGGTTGTTGTCGTTGATGACGGCACGGTGTATATTGGGATAGGTCTGCAGCATGTGGAATAGTAGCGCTCCTCCTCCTACGAAAGGTTCTATATAGGTAACATTGGGTGTCTCGGAAAAATCGGCAGGCAAAGCCTGTGTCAGTATATGTAAATGCTGACTCTTTGTTCCTGGCCATTTTACGAAAGGCTGCGCTCCTATATTCAATCCCGCCATCTTTTTTGTAAACCGATTTGTATACAAAGGTAGTGGAATTGAATGAATTGAACAAGGAAAAAGTTTCTTTTCTTCTCAGGATTTTGCAAAAAAGAAAATTTTTCCTTCGTTCATGTAACAAAAGTTCCCCAAAAAGAGTTTTTTTATTTGAATAGTAAGGGTCGGCTTGTACAATATGGGTAATCAAGTCCGTTTCTTATTTAGGGAAAGACTGCCTCTGTATTAAGGCTGTTCGTCGCTTTTTTCTTGCATTCTCATGACAATAACAAAAAGCCTCGAACATAAACTCTGTTTATGTGGAGTGTGAAGAGTCTTTCGATGTCTCTAATCCATGAAGTAATCGTTGTGATGGACATACTTCATGATAGTGGTGTGGTTGGATTATTTACATCGTTTGAGCAATTCGTGCAGGTGAGCATGTAGGTGCTTGGCCCGTGTCCATTGCCAGTCGCTCCAGGTGTGGAGGGCGAAGGCGTTGTAGTCGTAGAAGAAGGCTACGGCAGGCAACAGCAGGAGGATGGCCAGCAGGGCGGGCACCAGGGGCAGGGCGCACAGGGCCACGATGCTCCAGATGATGATGAGCAGGGGCCACAGGGCGAGGTTCACACCCAGGCGGGCGGTGTTGCTGAAGACCTTGTCCTTGAGACCGCTTACGATATAGTGTGACAATGCCCATGAGGGGAGGGT
>JAFXDL010000057.1 GCA_017516265.1 Bacteroidaceae bacterium | reverse complement strand
TGAGCATGAATGTGTCCACCGCACCCAGCATCATCACGAGCAGGGTCTCCACAAAGATAGGACCGGCCAAGGCGGTCAACTGACGGCTCAGATTACCAAATCGCATACACTACTTTCTTAAATCGGGCGCGAAAGTAGTGATTTTCTTGAAAAAATACGAACTTTAGGCGGATTATGTGGATTTTCCCATAGGGTTTTACCGTTTTCGCATTTCCTGTCCTGCGGGTTTGATTGTATATCCTTTCGCGCGAAGGTCTTCAATCAATCCGTTACATGCTTTTCCATCGCGAAATGAACGTGGAAAGAGGTGTCCGATGCCGACGGCTATCAATGTAGGTTTTGTCGCTATAATTTCGGGAATCATTCTCATCCAACGTGCATTTCTGCCACAGACATTGTTTGTGTCGAATCCCAATCTGTGTGTGTCCAGCTCTTTCATTGCCTGTTCCCCTCGTCCTGATTTGTAAGCAAATGCAGCCCTCATATTTAGTTCGCGGGCTTTGTGGATGCGTCGGGCGGAGTAGTACAAGTCCATTATCTGTTTACCTATCGGCTCGTCATACAATTTGCTTTTCACCCTTTTCAGACCTTCTTTCCCCGTGTTTATGCGCATTTCTGCTGAATCCAATGCTACGATACACTTTCCCTTTTTCTTGGCTAACCTTGTGAGGTATTGGTCCAAAAGGACTTGCTTCTCGTTTGTCTTCCCGCCTTTGAAGGAATCTTCGTTGACAGAGTAGATTGCAGCGTACCATTCGAGAATCTTTTGGTTCCTATAAGGATGTCTGCTCTTGAACCCCTCGGCATATCCACATTTAGCCAACACTGTATCAATGGTGTGAACATGTGATGCAAGTTCTTTTTCATACAGAGTACTGTCAATGCGAAGTGACTTCATCTGGTTTTCCATGTCCAGCCACTCCTTTATGCTTTCTAACTGTTGCATGGAATCTACATCACATTCCACTGCTATAATTCCCACCTTATTAAAGATGCTATCAAGCTCTTGGATTTTGTGCGCAAATGCTCCTTCAATATTATGCCAAGTCCCCAATAGATAGGATGGAGTGTTCAGTCCATTTCCCGATATTTCGAATAGGATGGCATCGTCTGCATCCGTTTCCTGTGCCCTCATTGGGTAAAAGGAAAGCAGGAAACATAAAAGAGTGTATAGCGGTTTCATATGTGTTTTATGGCAATTGATATATTTATGTCAAACTCATTTCATGTGGCAAATGTACGTCATTCCAATCAAATCGCCAAATTTGTTAACAATTAATGTGTAACCTTTCTAGTAGAGATCAACAAAATGGCTGTTTGTGAAAGAAAAGTGCGTATGTACGCTAAAATCTTTTGTTTATTCGGATAAAAAGTGTACTTTTGCAGGAGAAAAGTGCGTATATACGCAGAAATCTCTTGTAAAGGATATGGTAATAGAGCGTGATTTGTATTTGAATCAGTTAATCAGTCACCGGCATAATGGTATGGTCAAGGTGATAACCGGCATCAGGCGTTGTGGAAAGTCCTATCTGCTTTCCCGATTGTTCAAAAAGTATTTGAAAGACGAAGGGGTGGATGATGAACACATCATAGAGATGGCATTTGATGACTTCGGACACAGGGAATATCGCAATCCTGAAGTGTTTTACAATTATGTAAAGAGGTGCATCAATGACGGCCGCATGTATTATCTGCTTCTGGATGAAGTGCAGTTGTTGGACAGTTTTGTAGATGTGCTGAATGGTTTCCTCTACATGAAGAATGTGGATGTTTACGTTACAGGGAGTAATGCCAGGTTCTTGTCCAAGGACATTGTCACAGAGTTCAGAGGACGGGGTGATCAGATTCATGTTTTTCCGTTGAACTTCAGTGAGTTTATGACAGCCTATCAAGGGGGGAAAGAGGATGGTTGGGCGGCTTATCTCAGATATGGAGGATTGCCCCCCGTTGTATTGCAACCTATGGATGAAGACCGGGAAAAACTTCTGCACAGCCTTATGGATGAAACTTATCTGATAGATGTACTGAATCGGAATAGGATTAAGAACGATACCGAATTTGGTGAGTTATTCCAAATAATGGCCTCCAACATCGGAGGGTTGACCAATCCACAGAAATTATCCAATACCTTCAAAAGTGTGAAGGGTGTGTCGATAAGCCCGACGACTCTCAAAACCTATATTGATTATCTGTCCGAAGCGTTTCTGATAGAAGCGGCCAATAGGTATGATGTGAAAGGAAAGAAATACATCAGTACCCCTTTGAAGTATTATTTTACAGACTTGGGACTTCGCAATGTTTTGCTGAATTTCCGTCAATATGAAGAAACTCATCTGATGGAAAATGCCATATACAACGAACTCCGGCTCAGAGGATGGAATGTGGATGTGGGCATGGTCGTTGTCAATTCACGCAACGAACAAGGAACGAGCGAACGAAAGCAACTTGAAATAGATTTTGTTTGCAACAAAGGTAGCAAGCGTTGTTACATACAATCAGCCCTGAGTCTGCCTGACCGTGAGAAGATGCAGCAGGAAATCAACTCTCTTCATCGTATAGATGATAGTTTCCAGAAGATAGTTGTTGTTGGCGGCAATGTCAAGCCTTGGATGGATGAGAATGGAATCCTATTCCTTAGTGTATATGATTTTATGCTCAATCCAGAGAGCGTATCATAATTAACTTTCTAGACGCAGATAACGTCGATGACGCGGATTTATATTTACCGTTATACCCCAACGGTTATATTTTATCTGCGTTATCCGCGTCATCCGCGTCTAAAAAATGAGAAGAGGGTATTTTGACATGCCCTCCTGGAACCTTCAATTCGCCCCCGATATAATGATTGCTCCGAGGCCCGAGATAAAGAAGAGGAACATCAGGGCCAACAGGGTGTTCACCGTGCCGGATGCCCCCTTGAACTCCTTCCATACGAAGATACCCCACAGGGCGGCAACCATGGGTGCTCCTTGTCCGAGTGCGTAGGAGATGGCGGCTCCGGCCTTGCCTGCGGCAATGTAGCTCAGGGCTGTGCCGAGTCCCCAGATGATACCACCGAGCACGCCCACCATGTGGGTGCTCATGCGTCCGCTGAAGTAGTCGCTATAGCTCACGGGCTTGCCCACGAACGGACGGCGCATCACCACGGTGTTGAACACCAGGTTGCTCAGGAAGATACCCACCGAGAAGATGAAGAAGGCCGAGTAGGGAGTAGCCATGCCCGGAGTGGGCTGCTCGAAGTTGTCGAGGTCCATAGCGGCTGCTACAAAGCGGTAGAAGAAGGCCATCAGCACACCGGCAATGATGGCAATGATGGCTCCCTTCTTGCTGGTGCCACCACTGCTTCCACGGTGCATCTTGCCCGAAGCAATGGCATTGACGATGATGGCCACCATCACCAGAGCAACTCCGAGGAAGAGGGTAAACGGATCGCCCTTAGGCGCACCGATGTAGTTGACAATGACACCCAGCACCAGTGCAATGCCCACACCCAAGGGGAAGGCCACCGTCATGCCAGCCATGGAGATGGCGGCCGAGAGCAGGATGTTGGCCAAATTGAAGATGGCACCACCGATGAGGGCACTCACGTAGTTGCCTGGGGTTATCTGTCCCAAGTCGGTAAGGAATCCGCGTCCCATCTCGCCCGTACTTCCGAGCGTGAGTCCCAATACGATGGAGAACAGCAGGATGCCGATGACATAATCCCAGTAGAAAAGTTCATAACGCCAGGTCTTCCCGGCCAGTTTCTGTGTGTTGGCCCACGAGCCCCAACAGAGCATCGTCACAAAACAGAGGACGACGGCCAACAGGTAGTTGTTAACGATAAACATATCTTTAGAATTAAAAATTAAGAACTAGAAATTGATGAAAGTTTGCGTAGCTGATGCTTTGCAACACTATCTATTCCCCTCCATTCAGGGAGGGGTCAGGGGAGGGTCCACCTCCCTTCTATGCGGTACCGACGACTGCGCCCCCATGCGTGTCACGGTGATGGCGGCACACCGGTTGGCAAACTCTACGGCTTCGGTGATACTCTTTCCTTCAGATAGCGCCACACAGAGGGCACCGCAGAAGGTGTCGCCTGCCGCTGTGGCATCCACCGCTTTCACCTTGTGGCCGGGTATCTGGTGATAACTTCCCTTCTCCTTGACAAAGGCTCCTTTCGCACCGAGGGTGATGACCACATGCTCCACCCCCTTGTGACTGATGATGTCTGCCGCACGTGCCACACTGTCCATGTCCGTTATCTGTGTGCCCGAGATGAACTCCGCTTCCGTCTCGTTGGCAATCAGCATGTAGAGGTTGCGCAGGAGCGAGTCGGGCAGGGTGTGTGCCGGTGCCGG
>JAFXDL010000056.1 GCA_017516265.1 Bacteroidaceae bacterium | reverse complement strand
GGCGAGACCCCCGGAAAGTATCATCATCATAACTTCTTGTACCATTTGCCATGTACCATTCCCCATGTACAACGTGCCATTTAATCCGTCAATTGTACCTTTTACTTGGTGATTGGTACATGCAATTTCTACCTTGTATTTGGTACTTGGTAAATGTAATTATGATGATGATACTCCCCCCCCTCTTCCCTCCTTTTTTCCCTCCTGACATGAGGTTCTCGCACATTTTTTTAATTTTTGTGCAATTTTGTTCCTCTTTTCTTTGCAGTGAATGAAAAAAGCTATATATTTGCACAACCAAAGCAAAAATGTGCAATTATGGAAGCTACTTTTATTGGCCACATCGAACAATCTTTGAAGAAAAACTGGGATCTCGATGCCCTGACCGACTACAACGGAAGCACTCTTCAATATAAAGATGTGGCCCGCAAGATAGAGAAAATGCATATCCTCATGGCCGAAGGCGGTGTGGAGAAAGGTGACAAGATAGCCATCTGTGGGCGCAACTCCTCACACTGGGGAGTGGCCTTCTTGGCAACTGTGACATACGGTGCCGTGGCAGTACCCATCCTGCATGAGTTCACACCCGAGGTGGTGCACAACATCGTGAACCACTCCGATGCCAAGTTCATGTTCGTGGGCGATGCCGTTTGGCCTACCCTTGATGCCGAGCAGATGCCGGAGCTTCAGGGTATCATCCTCATCAACGACTTCAGCCTGCTGGTGAGCCGCTCGGAAAAGTTGACCTATGCACGCGAACACTTGAACGAAATGTTCGGAAAAAAATATCCCAAGAATTTCCGCATCGAACACATCCATTACGAGCACGAGGCTTCGCCCAATCAGTTGGCCATCATCAACTACACCTCGGGCAGCACGGGACTCTCCAAGGGCGTCATGCTCCCCTTCCGCTCGCTGTTGTCGAACGTGGAGTTTGCCAAGGAAGTCATCAACCTGAAGCCCGGAAGCAGCATCGTGTCCATGCTCCCCATGGCTCACATGTACGGTATGGCCTTTGAGTTCCTCTACGAATTTTGTCAGGGTCTGCACATCTACTTCCTCACCCGCGTGCCCAGCCCGAAAATCATCTTCCAGGCATTTGCCGACGTGAAGCCCCACATCGTGATAGCCGTGCCCCTCATCATCGAGAAAATCATGAAGAAGGCCGTACTGCCCAAGTTGCAGACACCCACCATGAAGATTCTGCTGAAGGTGCCCATCATCAACGACAAGATAAAGGCCAGTGTGCGCCAGAAGGTTATCGAAGCCTTTGGCGGACGTTTCTACGAAGTCATCGTAGGCGGTGCAGCCTTCAATCAGGACGTGGAGAAATTCCTGCGCATGATAGACTTCCCCTATACCGTAGGCTACGGCATGACCGAGTGCGGACCCATCATCTGCTACGAGGATTGGAAACGCTTCAAACTGGCATCCTGCGGTAAGGCCGCTCCGCGTATGGAGGTGAAGGTGCTCAGCCCCGACCCCGAAAACATCGTGGGCGAAATCGTTTGCCGGGGCGACAATGTGATGTTGGGATACTACAAGAACGAAGAGGCCACACGCGAAGCCATCGATGCCGACGGATGGTTGCACACCGGAGACCTGGGTATCATCGACAGCGAAGGAAACGTCACCATCAAGGGACGCTCGAAGAACATGCTCCTCAGTGCATCCGGACAGAACATCTACCCCGAAGAGATTGAGGACAAACTGAACAACCTGGCGCATGTGGCCGAAAGTATCATCATACAGAAGGGCGACAAACTGGTGGCCCTCATCCATCCCGATTATGATGATGCCGCAGCCAATGGAATTTCAGAGGAACAGGTGGAACAGGTGATGCAGGCCAACGTACAGGAACTGAACACCATGGTGCCGCACTATTCGCAAATTTCGCGCTTTGTCATCATGAAGGACGAGTTTGAGAAGACTCCGAAGAAGAGCATCAAACGCTTCCTCTATCAGAACGCGGCAGACTGATCCTCCGACCATTAAATAAAGGTCAGTCTCTCCCATGTGTCCTGTCGCATTGGGAAATCATATGTTGAGAGAGAAAAAATGAACAACAACAACAATATTAATAATTAAAATTCCCTCCATTTAAGAACTAAGATGTAATATTTTAGAGTTAGTAATTTGTTTCATAAATTGTGTAGAAAAGGCAAGCCTGCATACCTCCCGATGTGAATCGTGGCGTATGTGGGCCCCTTTGTTTTTGGGAGGATTCTCTTATGATGATGATGGAACTCCCCCCCTTTTGAGTTCAAAGTTCAAAGTTTAAGGTTCAAGGTTTAAGGTTCAAGGTTCAAAGTTTAAAGCCAGTTACCCTCTACTTATGATGATGATGGTAAGGAGGGGTGTTCTGAAGTTCAGAACTTTCTCATACTGTCTCTGTCATTTTTTTGACGACCTTTTCCATTCTTTGTCATTCTGATGCCCCTAAGGGAGGAAGACGAGTTGTTGAGCAAAGCGAAAAATCTGATTGCGTCCACTTGTGCATTCTTCTCTTTGCTTACGTTCACAGATCCTTCGCGTTGCTCAGGATGACAGAGACCGCATGAAGCATCCTCTTTTTGGACTTTGAATCTTGAACCTTGAACTTTAAACCTTAAACCTTGCACCAATTCTGTCTCCATCCATCACTCGAAACGGATGGACTTGGCAGGCTTGATGCGCGAGATGAGCAGCGAAGGGCCGATGAGCATCCCTACGGAAATGAGCAATGTGGCAGCATTGAGTACCAGCAGTGCAGGGAGGTCCAGCATCACGGGCACCGCATCCACGTAGTACGTCGTCGGGTCGAGCTTGATCAAATGGGTGCACTGTTGCAGCAGGCACAACCCGATGCCAATGACATTGCCCCACAAGAGTCCGCGCCCGATGAGGAACACGGCGAAGAAGAGGAACACTTGCCGGATGGTATAGTTTGTAGCCCCCAGCGCCTTGAGCACACCTATCATGTTCGTGCGTTCAAGAATCAGAATGAGCAGGCCCGAAATCATGGTGAATCCCGCTACACCGGTCATCAGGATGATGATGACAAGTACGTTGGTATCCAGTACATCCAGCCAGGCAAAGATGGAGGGATAGAGCTGTTCGATGCTCTGAGCCAGATAGGCATTTCCGTAGCGGTCGGTCTGGCGGTTGATGCACTGTCCCAGCTGGTCGGTACATGTCTCCAGGTCTGCATCGGGGTGTATCTCCACCTCCATGCCGCTCACCATGTCCGGGTCTTTCCAGTTGTTCAGCCTGCCCGTCGTGTAGAGGTCAGTTATCAGGAAGCGTCCGTCATATTCTGCAAAGTTTGTCTGGTAGATGCCTTTGACGGTGAATCGGCGTGCGCGTACATTCTCTTGGATAAAGTAAGTGCTGATGCGGTCACCCATGTGGATGCCCAGTTTGTCGGCCAAGGTTTTTGAAATCAGTATTTCGCCCGAAGCCACCGAGTCGGTGAACTGGGGGATACTGCCCTCAATCAGGTGTTGTGCCAGAAAAGTGGTGTCGTACTCCTGCCCTATTCCTTTGAGGATGATTCCTTGAAAACTGTTTTCTGTCTTCAGCATCCCGGGCTTCATCGTGTAGCGTTGCACATGGCTGATTCCCGGCGATGCTTGCAGGATGACCGTGCGGATGCTGTCGTCACTCACGATGGGGCGTGTTTCGTAGAGATTGTTGCTCCGGCTATAATTGGCCACCTGTATGTCAGCACCGAAACCCGTCACTTTTTCCTTCACCTCGCGCTTGAAGCCCATGGCTATGGCAATGGAGAGAATCATCACCACGAGGCCAATAGCAATGCCTGCCATGGCAATGGTGATGGCTGGTTTGGATATATGCTTTTCTCCAACGGTGTTGTTGGAGGCATACATTCGTTTGGCTATGAAGAGGGGGAAAGACAAGGGCTGGTTATGAATTTAGAAATTTTGAATTGTGGAAATCCAAGAAAGAGAGAGAGGGGGAAGAGGCCGAATGTGGTGTATATGGCTCTCGCTCCTGCTCCCCCCTCTCTCTCCGAAATCTTCAAAAACTATAAGGTGCGTCCGGGATAGGCTTCGAGTGCCTTGCGGAGTACAAAGAGGGCACGCACGAGGTCTTCCTTCTTCAGTACGTAGGCAATACGCACTTCATCGCGTCCGGCACCGGGTGTGGTGTAGAATCCGCTGGCAGGAGCCATCATGACGGTTTCGCCTTCGTATTCAAACTCGCTCAGACACCAGGCGCAGAACTTCTCGGAGTCGTCCACAGGCAATTTGGCTACGGTGTAGAAGGCTCCCATCGGTATGGGCGAATATACACCCGGTATGCGGTTCAGCCCGTCAATCAGGCATTTGCGACGCTCCACATACTCGTCATACGTCTCGCGCAGGTATTCGTCCGATGCATCCAGTGAAGCCTCGGCGGCAATCTGTCCGATGAGTGGAGGACTGAGGCGGGCCTGGCAGAACTTCATCACAGCCTTGCGTACCTCCTCGTTCTTGGTTATCAGGGCACCGATGCGGATACCACACTCGCTGTATCGCTTTGATACAGAGTCGATGAGTACCACATTGTTTTCAATCCCCTCCAAGTGGCAGGCCGAAATGTAGGGCGAGCCCGTGTAGATGAACTCGCGATAAACCTCATCGGAGAACAGGTAAAGGTCATACTTCTTCACCAGGTCACGTATCTGGTTCATTTCACGACGTGTATAGAGGTATCCCGTCGGGTTGTTGGGGTTGCAGATGAGGATAGCCTTGGTACGTTCGTTGATGAGCTCCTCGAACTTTTCCACCTTGGGCAATGAGAATCCCTCTTCGATTGTCGTCGTGATGGTGCGGATGACGGCACCTGCTGAGATGGCAAATGCCATGTAGTTGGCATAAGCAGGTTCGGGTACAATGATTTCATCGCCCGGATTGAGGCATGAGAGGAATGCGAACAGCACAGCTTCGGAACCTCCCGTAGTGATGATGATGTCATCGGCCGACAAGTTGATGTCAAACCGCTTGTAATATCCCGTCAGTTTCTCGCGATAGCTGCGATAACCTTGGCTGGGGCTATATTCCAATACCTTGCGGTCCACATTGCGGATGGCATCAATGGCCACCTGTGGAGTGGGCAGGTCAGGTTGTCCGATATTGAGGTGATATACATGAGTGCCACGTGCTTTCGCAGCATCGGCCAGTGGAGCCAGTTTTCTGATAGGTGATGCGGGCATCTCTTGTCCGCGAACCGATATAGTGGGCATAGTTGCTCTTTCTATTTATTTTAGACGTTTACACAAATGAGTTGCAAAGATAAAACGAAAGTTTTACCCTCGCAAAAAATCTGTGAGATAATTGCGTCCGTTTGAAGGTAAAATTCATTTTTATCGGTCATGAAGCAATTCTTTCTCCATTTTTTGTGTGTCAACCGAAATAATTTGGTTACTTTTGCCCCCTACTTCGTGAAAACGGATTTTTTATCAGAAAAAGTGAAAAGGATATGCTTACAGGCAAACGCAACAATGCAGAGGGGGTGCTGACTGACTCCTATCTGACCGAAACGTACAAATTCTTGAAGGACGGGCGGCGCACGTTTGTGCATCGCCTGAAGCAGCAGTTTGCCTATAATGAGGCCTGTCGCGATGCTTTTCAGGAAGATGTGACACTGGGGCGCGAACTGAACCATCCTAACCTCTGGCGATACTCCGATGCGGACATGAACTATGATGATGATGGTATCCCGGGAGTTTTGCTGGAGCCGTTCAATTGTGTGACCCTTGAATCCTATCTGAAAGAAAATCCCTCTTTCGTGACCGAAAGCGCAGAGATGGAGCGCATTGTGAATGAGGTGATGGATGCCGTTGCTTATCTGCACGAACAGGGAGTGTGCCACCTTGACTTGCATCCGCGAAACGTGTTGCTGACCAAGAAGGAACATCAGGTGAAACTGGCCAATCCCTTCTCCCCCTATCTTCATTTGTCAGATGCTCTTTCGCTGGAGACAGATGGTTTCGTGGCTCCCGAATGTTTCTCTGAAGCCACCCTCTCCGACCCTATCCGTAGCGACATCTACTCCCTGGGATGTTTCATCGCTTATCTGTATGACATGGCCTCTCTGCCCTATCGCTATCGGCAGGTGGTCAAGCGTGCCCGTAGTACCGATCCTGCCATGCGTCCTTCTTGCATCAAGGCTTTCCGTAATGCCGTGTCGCAAGCCCGTATGCAATTGTGGGTGGCAAAGGGAATCATGTGGGTACTGTTGGCCTTGCTTGCCTGTTGGGGACTTTTCAGCCTCACCACATCTTCGGAGGAAGACGAAATACACTTTGTGCAACCTACCGCAGACAATACTTATATCTATGACTCCATCACCGGACAAGAGTATTACCTCAACGATTCGGCCATGGCGGTGCGCGAAGCCATGATAGAACATCAGAAGGAGAAGATGATGAAGGAGTATGACCGGAAGGTGAATGACATCTTCAAGAAGACTTTCCGCAAAAAAGCCGAGCCGATAATCAACGAAATCTATACAGAGGAGCATCTGAAGAAGGGTGAGACAGAAACCGTAGCTTCCCGTCGGGGGATGAAGCGACTGATGGAAATTCAGGAAGAACTCTCGCAACAATACGAACTTGACCCCACCACTACGGCCAATATGGCAGCATCGGTCATTGACGAACTCACCCGCCAACGCATGAAGGACCTGATGCGAAATGAATGAAAAAAGTGAATTTAATAAAGTTTTTTAATCAATTAAAAATAAGGAATATATATGACTTGGTTTGAATGTAAAATCCGTTATGAGAAGACATTGGAAAATGGTATGGTGAAGAAAGTGACAGAACCTTACTTGGTGGATGCCCTCAGCTTCACCGAAGCCGAAGCACGCATTATTGAAGAGATGAAACCCTTCATCAGTGGCGAGTTTACTGTGTCGGACATCAAGCGGGCAAATTATAGTGAACTTTTCTTTTGCGATGAAGATGCGGCAGACCGTTGGTTCAAGTCGAAACTCCTCTTCATCACCCTCGACGAAAAGAGCGGCAATGAAAAGAAAGTGGCATCCGATGTCCTCATCCAGGCATCCGACTTGCGCGATGCGGTGAAGAAGTTGGACGAAGGAATGAAAGGTTCTATGGCCGATTATGAGATTGCTTCCATGGCCGAAACTCCTATCATGGATGTCTATCGCTACGAGGTGGAGCCGGACGTGAAGCCCGAGTTTCCTGAAGCATAATGCGTATGTAAAAGGTACAATTTACAATGCTCCATTTTGCCATGCAGTGCGATATCGAATGGCATCCGTTGTAAATTGTACTTTTTTTAATTGGTACATAAATAAATGGTGTCCCCGTTGTAAATTGTACCTTGTAATTGGTAAATTGTAAATGAACCTATGAGCATTCAAGAAAACATACGCGAAGTACTCTCAACCCTCCCTGCCGGTGTCCGCTTGGTTGCCGTGTCGAAATACCATCCTGTTGAAGCTCTTCAGGAGGCTTACGATGGTGGCCAGCGCATTTTTGGCGAAAGCAAGGTGCAGGAGATGACGACCAAGCACGAACAACTCCCTTCTGACATCCAGTGGCACTTTATCGGCCATCTGCAAACCAATAAGGTGAAGTACATTGCTCCCTATGTGGCCCTTATCCATGGTGTCGATAGCTATAAGTTGCTTTGCGAAATCAATCGCCAGGGGCAACGTGCAGGACGCATCATCCCCTGTCTCCTTCAGTTACATGTGGCGCAGGAAGAAACCAAGTTCGGCTTCTCTCTCGACGAATGCCAACAATTGCTCGATGCAGGTGAATGGCGCACCCTACCCTACGTCAGCATCCGTGGCCTCATGGGTATGGCCAGCAATACGGATGATATGGCTCAGGTACGTCGCGAATTTGCCACGTTGGGAAAGTTTTTCTCTCAGGTCAGAGAAAAATATTTTTCAGACAGGGCAGAATTTTGTGAACTCTCCATGGGCATGAGCGACGATTACCCCATTGCCATTGAAGAAGGAAGCACTCTTGTCCGAGTCGGTAGCCGCATCTTCGGGCAGAGGGTGTATTAGCCCTCGTCAACTCCCTTGCAAAGTGAAGAGTGGACACTCTAATAAAAAAGAGAGTTCTAAAAACAAAAAAAAATTGAATGCGTCATTTGACACATTCAATTTTTTTATCGAAAGAAAACTAACTCTTCTCTGAAAATCAATCTTCCTGACTGAGGTCAACGGCGAAGTTCACTCGCTTGCCTGAAGGCATGATACCGGTGATGAAGAGTACCTGCTCGGGCGATTGTGAAGCGCTCTTCAGAACATCTTCCAAATCAGTCACTTTGCGGAGCGGTTCGTTGTTGGCTTTCAATAGGATGACTCCCTTGCGGATACCGGCATCCTTCATCTTTCCGTCGGTCACACCCGTCACTTGCAAGCCATAGCCAAGGTTGAGTTGGCGCTTCAGGTCATCGGGGAGTTCCTTGAATGCGGCACCCAGCAGATCCATATCCACATTCTTCACCACCTTGGTGTTGCCTTGTGCATTCTTCAACTCTACGCTTACGGTCTTCTCCTTCTTGTCGCGGATGAGTTTCACTTTCACCTTGTCGCCCGGACGGTGCTTGGCCAGTTCTTCCTGGAGTTCGGCCATCGTCTTGATTGTCTTGTTGTCTATGCCGGTGATGACATCGTCAGCTTGTATATCTGCGGCAGAGGCGGCACTTCCTTCCACAACTTCGGCCACCCATACACCTTCGTTCACACCCAACTCTTCGGCCTTCTTCTTCATTTCATCGTCAAAATGGATGTTGAGGTCGCGTCCGCTGATTCCCAAGAGGGCGCGTTGTACGGTGCCGTATTCCTTCAGGTCGGTCACCACCTTGGTCATGATGCTGGTGGGGATGGCAAAGCCATATCCGACATAAGAACCTGTAGGTGATGAGAGGACAGAGTTGATACCCACCAGCTCTCCATTGGCATTTACGAGGGCGCCACCGCTATTTCCCTGGTTGATGGCGGCATCCGTCTGGATGAACGATTCGATGCCACTATTGCCATACACATCCAATTTGCGTGCTTTGGCGCTGACGATACCTGCCGTCACCGTAGAGGTCAGGTTGAAGGGATTACCCACGGCCAACACCCATTCGCCGATTTTCAATGCGTCGCTATCACCGATGGGGATGGTGGGGAGTTCGTCTTCAGATTCTATTTTAACAAGTGCTAAATCAGTATTGGGGTCGGTGCCGATGATGCGTCCCACAAATTCGCGGCTATCGTTCAGCTTGACACTGATTTCGTCGGCCCCCTCAATCACGTGGTTATTCGTTACGATGTATCCGTCGGTACTGATGATGACTCCCGAGCCGAATCCTACGCGGGGTTGTGTCTGTACTTGGCGTTGGCGTCCACCGTGTGGATTGCCGAAGAAGAAGTCAAACAAGTCCATAGGCTCTTGCACCGTCTGTACCTTCCCCAATTGGGTGCTCTTGATATGAACGACGGCATTGACAGAGGCCTCGGCTGCTTTGGTCAAATCCATGACTCCTGCCGTAGAGTTTCCGAAGATAGCAGGGGTTATTTGTGTACTTTTCGGGAATTGTTCGCAGAATGAAGTAGTCTCTCTTTCTTCAGGGCGAAGCGAATAGCTGGTCACTCCCGCCACGGTGGCGCTTATCAGAGCCACGGCGGCAAACTTACCTACATTTTTAGTTGTCTGTTTCATAACTTAATATTGAATGATTTGTTAATTTCGTATTCAAGTTTAACATTTACGAATGCAAATGTATGAACAAAAAACGTATGCTTATATGCTTTGGTACGCTTTTTTGTTCACTTTTAACAAAGCAGCGTATTTACTTAACAGCCATTAAACGCCCATGGCCTTGTTTTTACATTTATTCAACAAAGTCTCCACTTTCTGTGTTCATCTGCAAAAAAAGTTGTATCTTCGCGCCTTGAAAGCAGTCGGACGGTTTGTCGCTGGCATCCTTTCGGGGATGAAAGAGGAAAGTCCGGGCAGCATAGGGCATCCCACTTGTTAACGGCAAGCAATCCGCGAGGGTTGAGTAGCGGAGAAGAAAATAACCGCCTCTCTTTTCTTTTGGAGAGTGAGGTAAGGGTGAGAAGGTGAGGCAAGAGCTCACCAGCCGTGTGGTGACATACGGGCTGTTCGCCTTGGGAGCTGTAAGATCATGTAAACCGGCGTTATGAGGGTAGCCCGCCCCATGTCGGAGGGTAGATCGCTAGAGCCATACGGTGACGGGTGGCGTAGATAAATGACAGACACCTTCGCTCTTCGGAGCAAGGCACAGAACCCGGCTTATAGGCCGGCTGCTTTCATTTCTTTCTTTTTTTTGAATAAAGCGTACTCCCCCATCCCATACTTCCCAAAGGGGACGGATTGAAATGTATAGCTAAAAACAATTCACTTCCCATCCTTGTTGGAGGGAAACGAGGGGGGCTATATTGCCTATGAAACTGATAATGACCTTCAAAGACTTGCGGAATTTCCTCGATGAGGAGATTTGGCGTGTGACGAAAGAGGATGTCAATCCCCTTACCTACAGATTCTATAATATATTAAAGGTATTGATGCTGACGGTACAACGCTTCGTGCGCGACCGTATTGTGACGCGTGCCTCTGCCCTCACCTACAGCACCTTGCTCTCCATCGTCCCCATCTTTGCCATTCTGTTTGCCATTGCCCGAGGTTTTGGTTTTGCCAACCTGATGGAGATGCAGATACGCCAGGGATTCGAGGGACAAAGCCTGGTGGTGGAGACATTGCTCGGGTGGATAGATTCGTACCTCGAACATGCCAAGAGCGGGATATTCATCGGAGTGGGCCTCGTGATGTTGCTTTGGACAGTACTCACACTGACGGACAACATCGAGCGCAACTTCAATCAGATATGGCAGGTGAAGAAGCCGCGTAGCCTTTTCCGCAAGATTACGGATTATTTCTCCATCTTCCTGCTTTTGCCCATCCTCATTGTGGTATCGGGTGGTCTTTCGGTATTTATGACCACCATGCTGAAGGACCTCGAGCAGTTCGAACTGATGGCACCCTTCGTGAAGTTCCTCATCCGCTCCATCCCCTTTGCTTTCACTTCTACGATGCTGATAGCCCTCTACGTGTTCATGCCCAACACCAAGGTGAAGTTGCGCAACGCCCTTTTGCCGGGCATTGCATCGGGTATTGCCTTCCAGTTCTTGCAATACTTCTATATCAATAGCCAGATATGGGTGGCCAACTACAATGCCATCTACGGATCCTTTGCGGCCATCCCGATGTTTCTTCTTTGGACACAAATCTCGTGGTGCATCTGCCTCTTCGGTGCCCAATTGACCTATGCCAGTCAGAATGTGGAAAACTATAACTTCGAGAAGGATGCACGCAACATCAGTCGTCGTTACCACGATTTCCTGTGTATCCTGATGATGAGTGCCATCTGCAAACGTTTTGCCCAGGGCGAACACCCCTATACGGCACAAGAACTTTCCCGTATGCACCGTATCCCCATTCGCATTGTGAACGAAATCCTCTATGAACTTCAGGATTTGGATTTGCTCTACCCCGTGGCAGAAGACGAGAAGAGCGACAATACCATCTATCTGCCTGCCGAAGACCTCTCCCGCCTGACCGTGAGGGAAGTGCTGAAGCGCATCGACACCGACGGGTCAGAGAACTTCAAGATTGACCATACGGGCGAATATAGCCACGAATGGCAAGCCCTTGCACGTGCCAAGGAGGCATACTATAGCGAGAGCGAAGTGTTGTTGAAGGATTTGTAGCGGACCCTCCCCCTTGCCCCTCCGCAAGGGAGGGGGGGGAGATAGTTCTGCTATACATTTTACTCCTTCCCCTTGGGGAAGGTAAGGGATGGGGTCCGAAGGTAAGGGATAGGGTCCGTTCTTTTTGTCTCTAATATTTATTATACGCCACCACCTTTTCCTTCGCCTTCCGCACCTTTTGTTTCTTCGGTTTCAGAGAGTAGCCGATGGTGATGTCCAGCAAGAGGCGTTTCTTCTGAGGGATGCCCACGAGCTCCTTGATACCCTTTTCGTCAAACCATCCGAGTATGCACGAGCCGAGTCCTTCTGCTTCAGCAGCAAGGCAGATGTGTGAAGCAGCTATACCTATATCTACGAGTGGGAAATACTTGTCCTTGATTTTGCTTCCGAGGAGCGAAGTGATGTTCATGCTCTCCTCCACGATGAGGATGTGCACGGGTGCATCCTTGGCAAACTTGTTCATGCCCAGTCCGGCCGAAGCCTTGCCTACCTTCACGGCAAGTTCGGGGTCGGTCACCACCACAAATTTCCACGGTTGGGCATTACAGGCCGAGGGAGCCAGGCGGGCAGCTTCCAGTATCCGCTCCAGTTTCTCCCGCTCTACGGGGCGGTTCTTGTCATACGCACGGTCGCTCTGACGGGCTTTGACTAATTCTAGAAAATCCATATAAAATTAAATAGAGGACCCTCCCCCTTGAGGTTGTGTCAAAATGATGTCGTTTCATTTTTCATCTGAAAAGTTAATTATGACACAACTCCAGTGAAATGTCTTATTCTTGGTCAGAGTATTCACTCCCTCCCCTTGGGAAGGGTTGGGATGGGGTCCGATAGTTGGGATGGAGTCCCTTTTTCAATATTGGTTAATCCGGCTGATATACTTGCCAATGATGTCAAACTCGATGTTCACACGGCTTCCCACTTTGAAAGCATGGAAGTTGGTGTGCTCGTAAGTGTAGGGGATGATAGCCACCTGGAAGGTGTCATCTGTGGGGTTGCACACCGTCAGGCTTACTCCGTTTACCGTCACCGACCCCTTGTCCACGGTCAAGTATCCGCGACGCGCCATCTCTCGGTCAAACGTATATTTGAAGGTGAAGTACCAGCTTCCCTCCGCATCGTCGATGGCAATGCACTCTGCCGTCTGGTCCACATGGCCCTGCACGATGTGTCCGTCCAACCGTCCGTTCATCATCATCGAGCGCTCCACATTCACCTCGTCGCCCACGCTGAGCAGGCCCAGGTTACTCCGTTCGATGGTCTCCTTCATGGCCGTCACCGTGTAGGTGCCGTTCTCTATCTTCACTACCGTCAGACACACACCGTTGTGCGCCACGCTTTGGTCAATCTTCAGTTCGTCCACAAACGAACACTTCATTGTCAGGTGCAGGTTCTCCTGCTCCTTCACCAGTGCCACCACAGTGGCTGTTTCTTCTACTATTCCTGAAAACATATATGTTGTCTGTTCTTTTTATGATTTTACAAAATTGTTTGTTGTGCCATCAAATCATCCACTTGCTTTTTTAATTTAGGTAAATCCCGATTGATAATTCCCCATATTATAACATTGTCCACCTTATCATATCCGTGAATGACAAAGTTTCGTAAGTCAACTATGCGTCGTGCGTTATCATTCGCCATATAACAAGGTCTTGTTTTTTTCTATTTCTGCAATAAAATAGGGATTTGATAACGAGCGTTGGGTCACCAAATCTATCTTTCTGTTGAATAAACGTGATAACTCGGTATGTAGCATGAAATAGGCATCTGCATACTCCTCGGCAGATATTCCGGGTAAAAAGGATATGAGCAAATCTATGTCGCTGGCTTCCGTAAAATCAGGAGTGTTCACTGAGCCAAAGGCATACATTTGTTTCACTTTGTACCTTTTACAAAGCAGATGCAGCATGTCTTGTTTTTCTTTTAAAATGACATTCATCTTATTACATGTTTACACTTTCTGTTTGCAAAAATAATATTTATTGTTGAATAATCCAATTTTCTCCGTTTTTTATATGGTATGCAGAGAAACTTCATCTTTCATCATTCACTTTGCACCCTCCCCTTCTGGGGGGAGTTTGGAGGGGGCTTTTCTTTCACCCCTTCAGCGTCTCCCAAAGTTCCTTCACCCCTTCCGAGGCACCCTTTTGGATGATGTGGATGGGTCGGTCGGCATTCACGCGCACCTCGTTCGGGTCGATGAGGAACACTTCGCATCGTGGCGAGGCGTAGTAGAGCAGCCCTGCGGCGGGATACACATTCATCGATGTGCCGATGATGACCAGTATGTCAGCCCTCTCCACATAGTGTGCCGCCACCTCGATGGCCGGTACCGCTTCGCCAAACCACACGATGAAGGGGCGTAGCTGCGTGCCGTCCTTGGCCAGGTCGCCCATCTTCACCTCCCACTCCTCGGGCTTCAGTTCGCGGATGAAGTCCGGGTTGTTCGGCTGGCGGCTCGAAGTCACCTTCATCAGTTCCCCATGCAGGTGGATGATGTGCGAACTTCCCGCCCGTTCGTGCAGGTTGTCCACGTTTTGTGTGATGATGGTGATGTCGTACTCCTTCTCCATTTCAGCCAACAGGCGGTGTCCCTGGTTAGGCTCCACGTGTTGCAACTGGCGTCGGCGTTCGTTGTAGAAGCGCGTCACCAGCTCCGGGTCGCGCGCATATCCCTCGGGCGTAGCCACCGCTTCCACGGGATATTGTTCCCACAGTCCGCCCGCATCGCGAAACGTACTGATACCACTCTCGGCACTCATGCCGGCACCTGACAAAACTACTAATTTCTTCATATCCCTTTTACACTTTTATCAGAGGTTAACGACTCATTGTTTTTTCTCGTCACTCGTAGCTCATCGCTCGTCACTAACAATGCACAAAGATAGGCATTTCTCTCGGATAAATCACATTTAGGAGCGAAAAGTTTGCAATCGGGACAAAATTGTTGTAACTTTGTATCCAATACCAACTGATATAATAGATACTTTTATGAACGACAAACCGACAGTACCTTCCTATTACGACTTCTGTATTTTGGGCGAATGCCCAAAAGCTTCCACCTGCTTGCGCCATACTGCTCTGCCCATGACCGAGGAGCTGAAGGTCCGCATCTTTAATCCCCATATGCTCAACAAGACGGGCAAATGTCCCCATTATGTCAAGGCAGAAAAGGTATTTCACGCTAAGGGCCTCAAGGGTATGATGGAGAAATTGCCTTACGGTATCCACAAGCGTGCCGTCTCAGCCCTGATGTCCCACTTCAGTGAGCGCACCTATTACCGCGTCCGCAAGGGTGAGCGCTTGCTCTCTCCCGATGAACAGAAGGCTGTACGCCGCATCATTACCCGCCTTGGATACACTGATCCGTGGGAGTTTGACGCCTACGTGGAGGACTACCTTTGGGAGCAATCCATCTGATGTGTTTGCTGCCAACTTTCTTCCTTCGCCTTGGCAGTCCGCTACAGTCGGCTTGGCAGTGTGCTACAGTCGGCTTGGCAGCACGCTACATGTGGCTTGGCAGCAAACTGACATCAGCATGGCAGCAATATGGCAGTAGATAATCAATGTTTTCTTGTCGGGAAGAGGGCTTCCTCTTCCCTTAATTTTTCTTTGGCTTGCCCCTGTCTCTTTCCCTATCCTACCCTGTTTTTGCAAATTTTTCTCTCCTTTTCTTTCTTTATTTCCAAAACATTCTTTACCTTTGCCTCCGAGTTCAGACGAAGTGTCGTCGGCTCGAAAGAAAAAAATGGAATTGTAGCGTTTTGCTATTGTTCGTTGCCCTAAGAAACTACCACCTTCGAAATGGCACACAAGAATGATAGGCACAAAGCGCCTACGCGATAGCGTGGGGTGTGTTTATCAAGTGTGCAGGTATGTGGTAGTACCTTTAGGGCGTGATAACAAACTCACGCTTTTCTTTTATGGTTATGCGTGAAGTAACGAAGAGAAAAATATTAATCTATAAAGAAAGAACTTATGAAAAGATTTTATTTGCTTATATGTGCATTGTTTTGCATGAATGCTTTTGCACAAGATTTGTTCAAGTTTGAAAAAACACTTGAAGGACAATTTACGTTCAATAGTGCTTTGGAAGCAGGGAGTTATACAAACTTATCAATTCCAGCACAAGCCAATGTCTTTTATGGTAATGAGATACAAGGGAACTCTGTTGTTTACAAGACATACGATACTGACTATAATTTGACGAAAGAGACATTCACGTTTGATATTCCGTCGGGATACACCATATCCTCTTGTACAAGAATACAGTTGGCAAATACCAATACCTCTGATCTGTTTATTGTAGTGATGAGAGGAATGAATTCTGGAGAAACAGATTACAACAGAGCGATTATATACGACGAATATGGAAAAAATGTTTTTGAATTCAAATCTTCAAATGCAAGTATCTCGGTGTATCCGATGTTGTATAAGATAGATGGCAAATACAAACTGTTAGTATGGAGAATGGATTTGGAAAACAATGTCCTCGTATATAATACTGATATATATGTGCTTAATATTGCAGGGATTGAAAGTGGAATAGCAGAAGTTAATGCTCCTATTGCAATGTCTCAAGTTTACAATGTCAGAGGTGAGCGTGTTGGTGAAGTAGTAGAGAATCAATTGAATCAGTTGTCACTTCCTCAAGGTGTATATATATTAAAGAAAGAAGGAAATATGACAAAAAAGATTTTTGTAGAATAATTCGATACTGTTGTACTCTGTAGAATAATCCCACCTTCCTTTTTCCCATATGAAAAAGAAAGGTGTTTTTTTGTCCTTCGATGCTTTTTGCGATGTTTACACAGGTGCAATCCACTGCACTGTCATGGTTTCCCTTTGAAAATAATGTATGTATTCTCTCTTTTTCATAAACGATTGTGCTGTATTCTTAAATATTATCACTACATTTGCCCCTTGAATTTTATTTACTTAAACATGACAACCATGAGAAAGATGATTTTTTCGTCGCTTCTGCTCCTGCTGACAATGGGGTGTGCGACACAAAACGAGACAATCAAGGATGATTTTGTAAAGGGGGCCGACGTGGGTTTCCTCACGGGACAGGAGGCTCGCGGACAGAAGTTCTTCGATACGGAGGGGCGCGAGCGCGAGTGCCTGGAGCTGCTGAAGAACGATTATGGGATTTCGGCCGTACGCCTGCGTGTGTGGGTCAATCCGCGTGGTGGTTCGTGTGACAAGAATGAGGTGTTAGCCATGGCCTTGCGTGCCAAGAAGTTGGGCATGGACGTGATGATAGACTTCCACTACAGCGACTGGTGGGCCGACCCTGCCAAGCAGCCTATCCCCAAGGCATGGATGGGACATTCGTATGAAGAGATGAAGCAGGACCTTCGCAACCACACCGTCGAGGTGCTCACCCTGCTGAAGGAAAATGGTGTGGAGCCGCGTTGGGTGCAGGTGGGCAACGAGACGGCAAACGGTATGCTGTGGAATGTGAAGACCGATGAGCGCGGTTGGGAGATAAAGGATGAGAAGGGCAACACCACCGTCACCTATTCGATGGGCCACATCGAGACTGAACCTGAGCAGTATGCCGGATTCATCGGTGCGGGATACGATGCGGTGAAGGAGGTCTTCCCCAATGCCATCGTCATTGTCCATCTGGACCGCGGACACCTGCCCGAACTGTATGACCACAACCTTGGCATCGTGCTCAAGCATGGCGGGAAGTTCGACATGGTGGGCATGTCGCTCTACCCCTACTGGGCCATGCAGGGTGACTCTACGTTGCAAGCCGACCAGATAATCACCGATTGCATAGCCAACATCCGCCGTGTGAGCGAGAAGTTCGGGTGCGATGTGATGATTGTGGAGACAGGTTTCGAGGTGGACGAACGTCATCCCGAAGTGATGGAGGAAGGGCGTCGCCAGCTTGCCCGCGTCGTCCGCGAGGCACGCACGGAGACAAACGGACGTTGTCGCGGTGTCTTCTACTGGGAGCCCCAGTGCAATCCCCGCCAATACAAACTTGGGGCTTTTGACAGTAAGGGGGCGCCTACGGTGATTATGGAGGGGTTTGTGGAGGAGTGAAAATTCTTTTAGGAGTTCAGGAGAGTTTTTCAGGAGTTCAGGAGTTGCAGGAGTTCAGGAGTTCAGACAATTGTTTTCAGGAGTGTAGAAGGCAGGAGGTCCCATGCAAGTCGATGCGGTCTCTGTCATCCTGAGGGCACCGAAGGATCTGTGAACGTGAGCCGTAGGGGTGCCCCTTGTGGGCGAAAGCAAAGCGATATGCAAGCAGCACATTCGTCTACACTCCTAAGCGAAGCGTCACTTCTACACTTCTACACTCCTAAAAAACTCTCCCTCCTAAACCTCCTCTCCCCCCTAATAAAAAGAATAAATATATGAAAAAAGCATTATCAACCCTATTATTGAGTGTCGCCCTCTCTCCCACCCTTTGGGCACAGGACGAAGCAAAGATTGTGACCGCATGGGGCGACCAAGGGAACGGCACCTATGTGAACCCCATCCTGAATGCCGACTACTCCGACCCTGACGCTATCCGCGTGGGCGACAAGTACTATATGGTGGCATCGGATTTCCACTTTATGGGAATGCAGGTGCTGGAGTCGGAGGACCTGGTGAACTGGAGACTGATAGCCCAACTCTATAACCGCCTTGACTTCCCCAAATGGGATACGAACGAACGTTATGCCGGAGGCTCGTGGGCACCGGCTATCCGACACCACGACGGGAAGTTCTGGGTCTTCTTCTGTACCCCTCACGAAGGGCTCTTCATGACACAGGCTACTGACCCTCGCGGCCCGTGGACACCCCTTCACCTCGTGGAGAAGGTGGAGAAGTGGGAAGACCCCTGCCCTTTCTGGGACGAGGACGGACAGGCTTACCTCGGACGGAGCAAACATGGGGCTGGCCCTATCATCATCCACAAGATGTCGCCCGACGGCAAACGCCTGCTCGACGAAGGACGCACAGTTTACACGGGCCCTGTGGCCGAAGGGACGAAGATTCACAAGCGCGACGGATACTACTACCTCTCTATCCCCGAAGGTGGTGTGGAGAGCGGATGGCAGACGGTGCTCCGCTCGCGCAATATCTATGGCCCCTACGAAAAGAAAGTGGTGCTCGAACAGGGCATGACCAACGTCAACGGCCCTCACCAAGGGGCTATGGTGGATACGCCTGATGGCGAATGGTGGTTCATCCACTTCCAACAATTCAACCCCATCGGCCGTGTGGTGCATCTGCAACCCATGCATTGGCGCGACGGATGGCCCGTCATCGGTGTCGACCAGGACATGAACGGCATTGGCGAACCGGTGCCCAGCTGGCGGATGCCTGGTTGGAAGCTGGCAAAAAGTGAAACAGGAAATTCAGGTTTTTCTAGAGACTCTAGAGATTCCAGCTCTTCTGGAGATTCTAGATATGTCATTGCCACCAGCGATGAATTCAACACCGCTGACCTGGGCCTCCAATGGCAATTCAACCACAATCCCGTGGACGAGGCTTGGTCGCTCACCGAACGCAAGGGATGCCTGACCCTTCATGCCTTGCCCAGCGAGTCGTTCAAGAAGGCGCGCAACACCCTCACTCAAAAGTCGGTGGGGTACACCGGTGAGTTTACCGTCAAACTGAATGTGTCGGCTCTGAAGGATGGCGACCATGCCGGACTTGCCTGTATGGGCAAGACTAACCATCAGGTGGGCATCAAGAAAGAGAACGGCAAACTCTATCTCTACGTCGGAGAGGATGAAGCTACGGCCAGCGACAAGTTCAGGAAAGCTACGAATGGCGAGATACGGGCTACACAAAACTCGTCACCCGTAGCTGGCAGTTCGTCACCCGTTACCAAGAGCACCATCTACCTGCGCCTCCATCTCGACGGGCTCCGCAATGTCTATCGGTTCTCCTATTCCTACGTTGACACCGACAAGGCCTTCACCCCTATCGGTGAACCGTTCCCCATGCGCTTCGGCCATTGGAAGGGTGTGCGCCCTGCCCTCTTCTGCTACAACATCAAGGGCGAAGGCGGAAAGGCGATGGTGGATTGGGCACGATATAGGATAAAGGACTGAATGTAGAGGGTGTGTATAATAAAGAAGCGGATGGTATGGAAGATTCAATAAAAAAACTTCCATGCCATCCGCATTTTTTTATGGATATGCTCCTATAAAAGGGAGTGACGGAGCAAAAAAAATGTCCTTTTAAGGTGCCACAATCTTGCTTACATGCTTCTTTCCGTTTTCGAATATGTCTATACGGATGAAGATTCCTTGAGCAGGATTCTCAACCTGTATGCCTTGCAGATTGAAATATCGGGTTTCAACCACATTGCCGGCATAGATTTCTGACACACCACTTGATTCGCCATCAATGGCAGCTACATAGGTACCGTCAGCTTTGGTGTAAGCGGGGTAATATTCTTGAACG
>JAFXDL010000005.1 GCA_017516265.1 Bacteroidaceae bacterium | reverse complement strand
ATGACTTGAACCCGATTGAAGAATCCAATTTAAACACACTTTCGACTGAAAATAGCAAAATCAGCCAAATCGTAAATAAATAGTAAATAGTAAATTACTAAATAGTAAATCCTCAAAAACTCTCAAAGGGAAGGGACAGGAATAATCAACTGCTCTTCCCTCCCCCAAGACCAAACATTACCATGAATGTTGCTCCACGGCCTTGGTGGTAGTTCAACTTCAGGTCGCCACCGTGCAGGCGCATGATTTGCCGGCTCAGGCAGAGACCGATGCCCGTGCCACTCTGCTTGGTGGTGTAGAAAGGCAGGAATACCTCCTCGGCCGCTTCTTCAGGAATACCTGGTCCGTTGTCGCTTACACTGATGTAGGGCGCTCCGTCCGCATCGCTGGCTATGATGTGTATGCAGGCATCGGGTTGTCCCTCTGTCGCCTCGCGCGCGTTCTTTATTAGATTAGTCAGCACCAAGGTCAGCAGATCAGCATCAGCCATCACCTTCATACCATTTCCCCAAGTGAAATGAATTGACGGATGTGCCATCAGCCGTTGCAACTGTCCGAAGAGTTTCTCCACATCCACCTGCTGTATTTCCGGTGGAGGCAGATGGGTCAACTGGCGGTACGAATCCAAGAAAGCATTCACGCTCACACACTGCCCATGTATCACCTCCATACCCTCTTGAAAATCTTCGGCCGTGTAGTTTTCGGGACGTTTCAGCATGTCGCTCGACAAGCTGATGACGGGTGTGATGCTATTGCGCAACTCATGCGTCATGATGCGTAGCAGACGGTCGTAGTACAACTGTTTGTACTCCAGGTCCGACAGACTGTCCCTATAAAGTGTGGTAATGCGGTTCATGCCTTCGTACATCTCGTCCAACTTCGCATCCCCGACGGGCGGGAAGTTCATGGTGTAGCTCTTGTTTTGCAATGATTTCAGGAAGTAGCTCACCTGCTTGGGCAGGAAGTAGGCCATCCTCACCACCCCCACCATCAGCAGGATGACCACCAGGGCTACGACCTCGGTGTGCGGCGAGAGCCACCCCTCGAAGTATCCCCACGCAATCACTCCGCCCGCCACCATGCAAACCAGAGCCATCAGTACAAATCGCAAACCATATCTGAAAGGAATTTTCATAGGCAGAGTCCGTGTTTCTTCATTCGGTTATACAAGGTCTGGCGGTTGATACCCAGCCGGATGCTGGCCTCCGTCAGATTTCCGTGGCACTCGTCGAGCGTATCCATGATGTGCTGCTTCTCTACCTCGTTCAGTGTCATCTGGCGAGTCGATTCGTAACGGTCCTTCAGTTGGGTGGCCTCGTGCAGGGTACTTTCCTGATGTCGCTGGTCATCGCGCTTTTCGATGGCCTTCAGCAGTTTCTTTATCAGTTCGTCATTGTCCCACGGTTTGGTGATGAAGTCCTCGGCTCCCTCCTTCAGCGATGTCACGGCCAGACTGATGTCGCCAAAAGCCGTTATCAGCACCACAGCCGGCGGATTGGGTTGGCTTTTGATGTATTTCAGCCAGTTCAGTCCCTCCTCGCCGTCCAGCCGTTGGGCGCTGAAGTTCATGTCCAGCAGCACCACGTCCACCTTCTCACTGGCCAGCAGGGCAGGCAACGAATTGGGGTGAGGCAGGGTGACAACTGAGACAAACACTCCCTTCAGCACTAGTTTCAGAGTTTTCAACACCGCCTGATTGTCGTCGATAATAGCTATTCTGTAGTCGTACATTTTACTCATTTTTTTGCAAAAATACATGCTTTCTTGAAAACGACTGTCTAAAATTTAGACGATTTTGAGGCTCAAAACACGAATTAACACTTCTTTAACAGTTTTTTCTTGCACAATTCAAGAACTTTGTAAGGAGAAACCGACAGTTATAAAGTGACAAAATGGATTTACTACGGAGAAAAAAACATAAAGCTACGGAGAAAACCTGTAAAGTTTCCTCTTAAGCAAAATCAAAAGAAGAACAAGCAAAACAAAGTTTTAGCAGTGCAGATAAAAAAAACATAATTATGATAGAGCATAATCTAACCCTCGCCTGGCGGCAACTGATGAAGTACCGCCTGCAATCAGCGGTCAGCGTCGTGAGTCTGGCCATCGGCTTTGCCTGCTTCGCACTGGCAAGCATGTGGATAAAGTATGAGACGACGTATGACGCATTTCATAAGGATGCGGACAGGATGTATTACCTGATGAACAAGGGAAACACGATGCATCGGTTGGTAACCGACAAGATAGAGCAATTTCCCGAAGTGGAGGAGGTGACAAGCTTCAGCTACAAGTATGTCGGTAAGGCAAATGGAAAGGAGATTAGGGCGCAAGAGTTTGTCTGCGACAGCAACTTTGTATCTTTCTTTGGAGTGAAGATATTGGAGGGAGACGAGAGTTTCCTCTCCTCGCCCACCAAAGTGGCTGTGACGGAGGAACTGGCCGAGAAGTTGTGGGGCGACGAATCGCCCATCGGACAGTCGTTGACCATCGAAGGGACAGAAGACCCTGTCCGCCGGTCGCGTACAGTGGCTGCAGTGGTAAAGGGATGGGGCAAACACACCAACTTCTCTTTCGAGATGTTGAGCGTGTCGCCTCACTCAGAGAAAAGATACGCCCGACACTTTTACCGCCTTCATCCGTCGGCGGACATTGACTCTGTAAATGCCCGTTTGGACAGAACGCCTATTCCTTATTATGATATGCGTGACAGGTTTTGGACGCGGGAAGAACCGGGTGAATTGATGTGGCAAGAACTCGACCTTGTACGCATGGACAAGGTGCGACAAGCAAAAAGTGATTACGAGCGCATGATTCCCGTGAAACTGAACCACATCTACCTGTTTGCCATCGCTGGTGGGGTGCTCATCCTCTGTGGCCTGCTGAACTACCTGACCATGTTCATCAACCGCCTTTTCATCCGCAAGCGCGAGATAGCCCTGCGTACGGTGTTCGGTGCCACGGGAGGCAACCTGATGGTGCAGTTCCTCACGGAGTACGGTCTGTTGTTCCTCATTGCCATGTTCTTCGGAAACTATGCACTGAAGGTGTCGCTTGGCTGGTTCAGGACGCTGGCCACACTCCCCGAAGAGTTGGGCTACATCCAGCGCGAAAGCCTTCTTTACATGACGATGGTGGTGGGTACATCGCTGCTCCTCTCTATGCCATTCATCTGGTACTTCCGTCGCCAGTCGGTGCAGAGCGTTGTCACGGGCGTGGGGGCACTCAGCCGCTACAACCTGTTCCGCCGCATCAGCACGGGTGCACAGTTGGCCATTGCCATGTGTTGCATCTTCTGTGTGACGGTGCTGATGAAGCAGCTCCACACCCTGCGCCAGGGGGATTTGGGATTCAACCGCGAAAACGTGGCTTACATCAGCATGGACATACATACGGACGATGCGAAGACGGCCACCTTCGAGTTCTTGAAGCAACAGCCCGAGGTGGATACACTCTTCTTTACCCACAACTGCCTCTATCCCAATGGAGCCGGACACGGTCGTCTCAGCCCCGAGGAGGCTCCCCAGTTGAGCGAAACTGTAGATGTGTATCATTATTTGGTTGACGAAGGATTCTGCAAATTCTATGGCCTGCAGTTGGTCGAAGGACGTTGGCTGAACGAAGAGAGCGACGTGAACGCTATCCTTGTGAACGAGACCTATGCCCGACTGATGGGGTGGGAGAATCCCATCGGGGAGACAGTTTACGTGGACCGTGTTGTGGGTGTCGTGAAAGACTTCAACAACTTCTCACCGACCACTCCTGTGCCTCCCTGCTATTTTGAAAACAGTAAGTTCTATAATCCAAAGCGTGACGAAGGATACACTCTTCCCAGTGACATCGTATTCAGATACCATCCGGGCACTTGGCCAAGTTTGAAGGAGAAGCTGGAGAAATATCTCAAAGAAGGGGGCGGCTACCTGCCCAACGCCGTCAGAAACTCGTGTGCTGAGGAATGCGAGTGGATGCTGAAGTCAGAAGATAATCTACAACTCCTTCTCACCATTACCACCAGCGTCTGCATCCTCATCGCCCTCTTCGGCGTGTGGTCGATGATTATGCTCACCTGTGAGCAGCGCCGCAAGGAGATTGCCATCCGCAAGGTGTTCGGCGCTACAGTGAAAGACATCCTCGACATGTTCTTCCTCGAATACATGGCCTTGCAAGCCATGGCGGCCGTGGTGGCCTTCCCCATCGGCTATGCATGCATGAAGCCGTGGCTGGAGCAATACGCCGTGCAAACCGAAATATCGTGGTGGATATACGTAGGCATCTTCCTCCTCGTAGCCCTGCTGGTCGCCCTCTGCATCGGCTGGCGCGTGTGGAAGACAGCGACAGCCCGTCCTGCGGAGGAGATATGCAAGGGGTGAGGAGGCGGACCCCATCCCAGCCTTCCCCAAGGGGAAGGAGTAAAATGATTGAAAATTAACTAATTTATAAACTAAAGACTAACCACTCCCCTCCCTTGTGGAGGGGTAAGGGGGAGGGTCTTCTTAAAAAATCAAACTTATGATCAAGACAAACAATTTGCAGAAAGTCTTCCGTACGGAAGAAGTGGAAACCTGGGCATTGCACAATGTAAGCCTGGAAGTGAAGGAAGGTGAATTCGTGGCCATCATGGGGCCTTCGGGTTGTGGTAAATCGACCTTGTTGAATATCTTGGGCCTGCTGGACAACCCTACGAGCGGTACGTATGAACTGCTGGGCACCAATGTGGAGGAGTTCAACGAAGACCGCCGCACCGAGTTGCGCAAGGGTGTCATCGGCTTTGTGTTCCAAAGCTTCAACCTCATCGAAGAACTGAGCGTGTATGAGAACATCGAACTGCCCCTGCTCTACATGGGCGTGCCGAAGGCGGAGCGCAAGCAGCGCATCCAGGAGGTGATGCGGCGCATGGACATTGCCCACCGCGAGAAGCACTTCCCCAAACAGCTCTCCGGCGGTCAGCAACAGCGCGTAGCCATAGCCCGCGCCGTGGTGGGCGGACCGAAACTCATCCTTGCCGACGAGCCTACGGGTAACCTCGACTCGAAGAACGGTCACGAGGTAATGACCCTCCTCAGCCAGCTTCACAAAGAGGGCTGCACTGTGGTGATGGTGACCCACTCGCGCCACGATGCGGGCTATGCCGACCGCATTGTCAACCTCTTCGACGGTCAGGTAGTGGAGGAGATGCATTTGTAAAGGAGAGAGAGCCCCACCCCATCCCTCCCTGTGAGGGAGGGGAGCAAGAATACTAGTAAATAACAAACAAAAACATTTCCCTGAATCCTCCCCCTCACAGGGGGAGGAT
>JAFXDL010000055.1 GCA_017516265.1 Bacteroidaceae bacterium | reverse complement strand
GTCGAAGCCCTGACGCTCGGCAATCTGACGGGCCACAGGCTCGGCACGATGATACCAATTGAGTGTGCGATTGAGCAACTCGGGATGTCCCCACAGAGGGAAGTGTGACTGGTGCCACCAGATCATTTCGAGGTGGAACTTACCGAACCATGAGTTGTAGGTCAAACCTGTCTCTTGGGGAGGAGTATCACCTGCGGCCTGAATAGCCATCAGGTACTGGCTGAGCACTACGCGACGCTCCAATTCGGGTGCACGGGGATCGGTACACTCTGAAAAGTCAACCATACCACCGTTTTTCCAGAAACCGTTCCAATAAGCATTAGCCGCCCCCTTTGTTTCGGCAAAAGCAGGCACTTCACCATACTCCTCTTCTTGAGATGAATTAGACGGAGTTTCAAGACGGTATTCACAAGAGAAGGAGAGCGTATCATGAGTCGCACTCAACACAAAGTAGTTTGCCTCCTTTTCTGTCAATGTTGCATTGCCTTCCCATTGAAGCACTACATAATAGACGCTCTCATCGATGACACGCTTCAGTGTAGCACTGTTGTCTGTTGAAGCCACCAACGTGGTCGAATGCTTGTCGTTGGCATTCCAATTACTGGCATCGTCGCTATGAGCACCTGTGGGGTAAGCATAGCAGAGTTTGATGGCCATAGGCTCGGTAGCTGCAATCATGGATGACATAATGTCGCGCTCGGGATGACATACGGTTTGCACACTGACGGGCTTGCCATTCAGTTTATAGCTACTGTTAATCTGTCCGTTCATCAGGTCGAGTGTCTGATTCACCTCGGTGAAGGCATCGAAGCCTGTGCCCTCGGGCAACTCCAATCCGACAATACCCAAATGGAGGCGATGGGGATTCACACGATACCAGTTGGCTGCATCGCGCTGACGGCCCGCTTCATTAAACTGTACGGCGTATGGAGCAGGACGACCGTGATAATCGTAATCTTTCAATGTCTCGCTATGAAGCAGGTTTTGCGGATTGGCAAAGCTGTGCCATCCCCAATCGCTCTGTGTGCCGAGGGGCACACCTTTGGAATACTCCTTCGGGAAGGTCTGGAGTCCCGAAGCATCTACCGTAACGGCAAAGCCGCCATTGCCCACAGACAGCGACGAAAGGGTGTCAAAGGCCGTCACATGCGGGTTGTTACGATTCAATAGAGCCTCGCGATTAATGGGAGTTTTTTCGCTCTGACAAGCTACAAAACTGAACGCAGCTGCTATACCTATATATATAATGCAATTTTTCATTTTGATTCTGTATGTTTACGATTCAATATAAAATTTCAGTCTCTGCCATTCTGACAATAGGAAGAATCTGTACATGACTGCAACATTTGCAAAGCAAAATCTCACAGATTCTTCGCTACGCTCAGAATGACAGAGACCGTCAGGATATTAATAAGGAAGAGGAGGATTTGCCCATTCTCAGACAAGCCCTCCCTTCTCTTTTATTTCAGACGTGCACCCGATACGCTGTAAACCTGGTCGCCTACAACAATAACGAACTGGCCGTTGAGAATCTTCTTCACGGGCTTCACAACAATTGCTTCAGGAGCAATAGTCTCTTCAATGCCTGTGACAAGTTCATCTTTCATTGTTGCAGACTTCTCACCACTGTTGAACACATAAATGTCGTGAACTGACTGAGAAGAGTTCTTGATAGAAGCTACACGTACGTAAACCTCGTCAGTTCCGTCGTAAGCAACCTCGAACTTCTTGTAGAGACGCTTCACGGTTGAAGTCTGGAGCGTATCACCAACCTGTTCCCAAGTCTCGCCGTCCTTAGAAACCTGTACAGCCAAACGACCACCAGAACCTACGTTAGCAATAACGGTCACCACATTGAAAGGACCAGCAAACTTCTTGGTTGACTCAATAGCAGCAGATGTCTTGTCGCCCGAAGCTACACCACCAAACTGGACACAACCTGTTGTCCCCAAATTTTCGATGTAATCTTCTGCACGGTCGGGATTATAACCACTACCGTCACCTATAGCACCACCCAATGAGTTGCCTTGATAAATCATAACCTGACCACGAGAAACAAGACGCCAGTCGGGGTCGTTCACGTTAGTAGTTACAGACAATGGCTTTTCTACGGTCTCATAAACGAAGTTTCCGTTCTCGTCCATAATGAAATCGCCATTCTCATCCACCAAAGGATCACCCACATTCTCATAGCTTGCAGCAGCAGACTTTCCCCAAGAGAAATAGTAGTTGCTATTCTTCCAAGCCTCCATCGGTGCACCATCGAGTGTCAGATTCTCCAATGTGTTCCAACCAGCATCCTTCACTTGGAAATGTGCCAATTCGTCACGACGAATCTTATCCACATTGGCAAAAATCTGCTTAGAAGCCAACGGAGACTGGACAAGGCCCAAAGATTTGCTGACAGCAAAAGCATAGACCGTAGCACTGGTAGGCAATGTGATGGGACCATTGTACTTGCTTGATGCAACAGAATCTTCAGAAGCGGTGAAGTTGTACCAAATGTCAACACCTTCTTCGGCAGAAGTGATGGTAATAATTGCATTTTCGGTCTTACCATTGCCCTCGTAAGAGATAACTGGCATCTGAGCCTGATGATAGAGGGGCACATCAATAGAAGCCACCTCACTTACGAGATAACCGTCAGCAGTAACAAGTGCTTTGATAGTGACGCCTTCGGTAGAAACCACAATAGGCTCAGCATATACAGGACTCACACCTACTACAGGGTCAGTACCGTCAATGGTATAGTAAATAACGGCATTTCTGTTACTTCCTGAAATAGAAACAATCGTCTGCATATCCTTATATTCACTAGTGAATGAAGGCTTTATGGCCGCTGTAACATCTGCCTTTGAGGTCAAAGTTTGTGTAAAGAGATTTAAAATCAGGGATTCAGTACCTTCTGCATAATCCTCTGCCACACCATAATAGGTATATTGGTTATGACCGGCATTATAAACGTAAGAAATCACAGAATCGGGGTGTGCAATACGACTGTCCATGTCACAGGCTGTAACAAGTTTGTCAACGTTTGACTGGGCAGGCTTCATGGCTACAGGCATTACATTGCCACCCGTAATGGCAAACATCACGGTATCCACATAGTAAGCTTCCAATTCTGTAAATACTCTGTCCGTAGCATCGTAAGCCCAACCAAGTTCCATTTCCAGTTCAATGGCAGTACCCAAACCGAGAGCTTCGGCCAACTGGGGATTGGTATTGAAGACAGGCTGCCAATAAAGATTTTCTTTCAAGAGAGCAACAAGGGCAGCATTATCAGCAGACAAAGAGGCATCAAGCACAACAGCATCCAACGCCTGCAACTCTTCTTTGGTAGGAATAGCGGCATCAACGTTGATGGCATTGAGTGTAAGATTCTCCACTCCCTTCACAGCATTGTACAGGGGAAGCTCCTCGGCAGCGGTCTCACCGGAATAGAGATAACCGGCCGTATAAGACTTGCCTGTGCCATCGCCTACCTGGATATAATAGAGGTGGCAACCGTTGTTGTTGCGCAGGGTGATGTCGTAAGTTCCGTCTTCGTTGGGCGTATCGGTCAAATCAGTGGGCAGATACCAAGTCTGATC
>JAFXDL010000054.1 GCA_017516265.1 Bacteroidaceae bacterium | reverse complement strand
TTTCACTTCGTTCAACAACACGTCTTCACTACGCTCTGAGTGACAATGTGTGCTTATTGGTGTGTCCCTACTATTTGCTTTGAATTTCTATCCATAGGACGAGCGGAGTGTGGCTGAATGCATCAGCCAATGCTATTGGCTTTTATCTCCCTGTCCGAAGGACGAGCGTAGCGATAACTCCTTTAACTCTTTTAAAAATGAATAAAATATTGAACAGTTCCCAGTACCAGAACCATCGGCGCATTGCGCTGGTGGTGGTACATTGCAGCGCTACCCGCTGCGACCGTCCGTTTCCACTCGAAGCGGTCATTGCCGCTCATCGTGCCCGTGGCTTTGCAACCATTGGCTACCATTATTATATCACTCGCGATGGCGTGGTGCATGCCGGTCGTCCACTCTATCAGGTGGGTGCTCATGCGGTGGGTTTCAACCAACACTCCATTGGCGTGTGCTATGAAGGCGGACTCTTGCCCGATGGAACACCGGCCGATACTCGCACTCCAGAACAAAAGGTGACCTTGGAGCGTTTATTGAAACGGCTGAAGACCGATTATCCCGATGTCCGGATTGTGGGACACCGCGATTTGTCCGGGGTGCGCAAGGCGTGTCCGTGTTTTGAGGTTTCTCTGAGTTATGAGTTCTGAGTTATATAATGGCACACAGATGACGCAGATTATACGGATGACCGCGGATCTTTCTTTCTTGCAAACATAAAGTGGGCGTTAACGAGATTTTTCACTTCGTTCAACAACACGTCTTCACTACGCTCTGAGTGACAATGTGTGCTTATTGTTGTGGTGAATGCTGGTGCATAGGAGGAGTTGCGTGAGTGAGGGTTTTGCCAGGAGTGAGTAAGGAACTTATTGTTTGAGCCTTTAAGAGGCGAGTTAAAGTTCCGGTCACTAATGGCTTTACCCGAATAGCAACGGAGCCGTAGCACCTGATTTTTCTTTTGTTACTTTTCTTTGCATCAAGGCAAAGGAAAAGTAAATATCATTTCTCGGACGCTGCACGCAACGTCCCTACTCTCCCCCTCTCCTCGCTATGACCAACTTGGTCAGCCAGAGGTGGAAAATGATCCATATCAAGATGTCGGCAATCAGTACAATGTTGGCATTGATGCCAAGATGGATGCCGACGCTTGTCAAAGCAATGAATGCGATGGACAGTGAGAGGATGCAGACCAATGAACGGATGGGCGTGAATCCCAAGTCCAGGAACTTGTGATGGATGTGAGTCTTGTCGGGCAAGAAGGGGTTGGCTCCACGACGGAGGCGCCCCAATACCACACGACAGACATCCAGACTGGGCACTAACAGGATGCTGAAAGCGATGACTATCGGTGAGCCGTCGGCCGCTGCATAGTCTTCGCTGGTATAGTGACAGAATTCAAGCACCAGGAAGCTCAGGATGTATCCCAAGGTGAGGCTGCCCGTGTCGCCCATGAATATCTTTCGCTTGCGGTCGGCATTGCCGAATACATTAAACCGTAAGAACGGGATGAGCACTCCCAAACAGGTAAAGGCTATCAACGAGAACATCCACATTTCCTCAAGGATGAAAATCACACCAAAGATGCCTAAGGCTACCATGCAAAGTCCGGAGGCCAGACCGTCAATGCCGTCGATGAGGTTGATGGCGTTGGTCAGGAATACGACCAACAGCATGGTGAGCGGGATACCGATGTAAGGGGTGATGTAGTAAATGCCCATCAGGCCGTACAAATTGTTGATATACAGACCCGCCAGTGGGAAAAGTACAGCCGCAAAAATCTGTACAAGGAATTTCTGACGGTAACGAACCCCTATCAAGTCGTCGGCAATACCGATGATATAGAGCAAAGTCAGTCCGGCTATCATACAGAGCAGTTCCTTGGCTACGGTGTACGACAGCAACAGATTGATAGGCATGTCGCAGACCATCCATAATACGATGGACAGGCAGAGTACAAAGATGATGACCGGAAAGAAACTGACACCTCCCAAACGGGGTACAGGATGATGGTGTACCTTACGTTCGTCGGGTATATCGAAAAGTCTCTTGCGGAACGAGATGACCAGGATGCTGGGGATAATCTTCTGCCCCATGAAAATGGCCATCAAAAAGCCTAATGCAAGTATCCAACTATTTTCCATGTAGAGTGTTCAGATTTGTGATTTCTGATTAATCAATCGGTTCGCAATACCAGCGTGAGATACGTACCATGACGCCCATGCCGATAAATGCTTTCAAAAAATAATATTGCTTGTGCTTGCGTACCAACCGTCCGATGGAACCTTTGAACGGGCCGGCAATGACGCGTACATCCTTTCCTACCATGGCTTCGGCTTCGGTCTGTGTCATGAATACCGAGGTCTTGAACTGCGGGTCGCAAAGCATGCGGAGTTCGACCATGTCGCGTTCTGAAATCTCACAGAATGTCTGACTGCCCGGGTTGCGGAAGATGCTGATTGGAATGATGCATTCTTTCAGCAGACGGGTCATGGCTCTCTGTGAACCTTTCTTCTGGATGAACAGCAGATTGTGTACGGCGGGTACGAGTGTTTTTTGTGGTTTTTCGTCTTCGGTGTAGTCCTTGGCGTAAGTCATTGGAATGAAATGTACCAATTCATTCTCTGTCAGAAAGCGGCTTACTTTCTGTTCCTGACAGTTGAAGGTACGGATGGCGTACCAAGGTTGCTGTTTAGTTGCTTTATGTTCCGAAGCGTTTGTTGTCATTATTTTTGTGTGTACTGTGAAGCTGCTCCTTACATCGCTTAAACGAATTCTCTCCCCTCCCTGTAGTTGCTCAAATCTTTGAACTACAAGCAATTGAGAATCCGTAAGGATATAGTTTTAGGTAGCTCCACCGTACAAGAAGTATAAAATACTTCACGGATTTAAGATACTTATTATCTATAACGATGCAAAGGTAACAAATAAAACCATACAAAACAAATTAAAACAAAGAATTTCCTTTTTGGTTTTCGCTTTCGTTACATTTCAACATAGTTCACGTTACATAATTTCTTTGTCGTAGGCCATTATGAGCGGTATTTATGTCTGTTTTAATACTTCTTGTACGGAGTCTCTAAATTATTTCTCCTGTCTTTTTTATAGTTTATTTGGTCCGAAGGGGCTTTACTTTTCTTTGCCTTAGATACAAAGAAAAGGTAACTAAAGCTCTCCCTCTTCTAGAGGGAGTACCCCGAAGGGGG
>JAFXDL010000053.1 GCA_017516265.1 Bacteroidaceae bacterium | reverse complement strand
TTGCTTCAGTAGCTCAGTTGGTTAGAGCACATGACTGTTAATCATGGGGTCGTTGGTTCAAGCCCATCCTGAAGCGCAGGAAAGGATGTGTCGTGAGATGCGTCCTTTTTTGTTTAATCTAGAGAGGTGCTTGGGGACTGGTTCAATGGTTTAAGGTTTAAAGAACCAACGATGCCCCTACAGCAAACGTTCACAGATCCTTCCTGTCGTACCAATTACAAATTGCCCCCAAGCCCCGTTTTCGTGGCAAGAGTATCTACAACTCCTCCCCTAAGTTAGGGGAGGTGGCCTTAGGCCAGAGGAGTGTGTGTAAAATGAGGCTTTTATGACACACGCCCTCCCCCTACGGGGAACCTACGGTCTCCGTCGCACAGAGTACTGTGCTCCCCTCGCTGCGGCACGGATGGATATTTAATCCATCCTCCTACGGACCTTGCTACGCCCTCTAACTTAGAGGGAGAGTGTTAGTTACCTCTGAACTGCATGACTTTCAAGTCATCATCGAATTTTTCACCGCAGGGTGATGGGAACTCAGGATGACATAGACCTCCAGTTCTGCATGGTCTTTGAACCTTGAACTTAAATAGAGTTAGTGAGTTGCCAGTTAGCAAGTTAGCCAAACTATAGACTACATTTCTGAACTCCTACACTCCTGAACAACTTTAAACTTTAACCATTATATGTTATTACCTTATTTGAATAAAGATGTGGTAGAAGCCGGATGTGATGAAGCAGGACGTGGTTGTCTGGCTGGAGCTGTGTTTGCGGCGGCGGTGATTCTTCCAAAGGACTTTCAGAATGAGTTGCTCAACGACTCGAAACAGTTGACGGAACGTCAGCGCTATGCCTTGCGCGAGGTGATTGAGCGTGAGGCGGTGGCTTGGGCGGTAGGCACGGTGTCGCCTGCTGAGATTGACAAAATCAACATCTTGAATGCCTCTATTTTGGCTATGCACCGTGCGGTAGATGGACTGAAGGTACGTCCGGAGGCGCTCATTATTGATGGTAACCGATTCAGACCTTATCGGGATGTACCTCATGCCACGGTAGTGAAGGGGGACGGCAAATACCTCTCCATTGCTGCAGCTTCGATTCTGGCAAAGACGTATCGTGATGATTATATGAACCGACTGCACGAAGAATATCCCTACTACGATTGGAAAGGGAATAAGGGGTACCCGACAAAGAAGCATCGCGAGGGTATTCGTCTGCATGGTACCACGCCTTATCACCGCATGAGTTTCAATCTGCTGGGTGGGGACGGGCAGTTGGAGTTGGGGTTTTGAGTAAGTGAGTGAGTTAGTGAGTTAGTTTGGGTGTCTGAACTCTAATACCACTAAATCACCAACTCACTAACTCACCAACTTACTAAATTCCAATAATCAACACTGTAGCATAAGCGGAGATGCCTTCTTCGCGACCTGTGAATCCGAGTTTTTCGGTGGTGGTAGCTTTGACGGAGACGCAGTCCACATCAATGCCCATCACTTGGGCAAGGGTATCGCAGATGTGGGGAATGTGTGCCTTCAGTTTGGGGCGTTCGGCGCATACGGTGGCATCGATGTTGCCCACGCGGTAGCCTTTGGTGGCTATAAGTTCGATGGTGCGGGCAAGGAGTATCTTGCTGTCAATGTTCTTGTACTCACCGGCATTGTCGGGGAAGTGGTAACCAATGTCGCGCATGTTGGCTGCCCCTAGCAGGGCATCGCAAATGGCATGAATCAGTACATCAGCATCGGAATGCCCCAATAATCCCATTTCATGTTCCAGGCGTATGCCGCCTAACCAAAGTTCGCGTCCGGGAACTAATTTGTGGACGTCGAATCCAAATCCTACTCGTATGTTCATAATGTTAATGTGGTAATATGCTAATGTGCCAATGTGCTAATGTGCCAATGTGCCAATGTGCTAATATGCCAATGTGCTAATGTGTCAATGTGCTAATATGCCAATGTGCTAATGTGTTAATGTGCTAATGTGTTAATGTGGCAATGTGCTAATGTGCCAATATGCCAATGTGCTGATATGACAATATGCCAATGTGGTAATATGCTAATGTGGCAATGTGACAATGTAACATGTGAATAATGTACTAATATAATTAATACACTAGTGCCGCATGGCCCATTAGCACATTGGCATATTAGCCCATTAGCACATTAGCATATTTATCTTCCAAAGATATCGCGCAGGCCGTCCATGTCGAATGAGAGGGAGAAGCGGAGTGTCTGGTCGAGGGGGTTTGTTTGTGCCACGGAGATGACGTATGAGGCATCCAACGAGAAGACACTCATCTTGAAACCGGCACCTACGGTGTAGTACTTGCGGTTTCCCTTGTAGGGGTCTTCGTGGTGGTATCCGGCACGAAGGGCAAACTGATTGTTGTACATATACTCGAGACCTACGCTCCACTGGATTTCCTTCAACTCTTCGCTGAGACCGCCCGGTGCATCGGCAAAGGACTTGAAGATGCCGGTGATGGGCGACTGGTCGTAATAGTCGTTTTGCAGGCGCTCCTGATAGTCGGTGTCCAGTTCGTCTTCCATCTGCATGGGTACGGTGGGAACCATCAGTTTGTTGATGTCGGCATTGAACGAGATGGTGTTGTATTCGTCAATGGGCACCAGCAACGATGCTCCGATGCCAAGATTGGTGGGGAGGAACACACTGGTGCTACCTTCGTCGTAGGAGATTTTGCTACCGATGTTGGAGGCATTCAATCCAAGGCCGAGGAGGCATTCGCGTTGCCCCAGCATGAGGTAGTTGCTGTAGTAGAAGGCGATGTCAGCGGCGAAAGCCGAGCCAGGGGCACTTCCGTCGTCCTGATGGGTGGACATGTCAGAGTAGATGAATCGCAGGGCCACAGCAGCCGAGAAGGTCTCGGACAACATGCGTGAGTAGGCTACGTCCAGAGCCATCTCATAAGGATTGATGGCATCGATGGCTTCGCCTGTTTCGGAATAGTCGAGAGGCACTTCGCCCAGCGAGAAGTATCGGAGTGAGGCACTGAGGGCGGAGTAGTCGCCAATGCGGTAGAACCCCGAGAGGTAGGCCAAGTCTATGTCGTTGACCAACTGGCGGAGCCAAGGGGTGTAGGAGAGTCCTAATCCCGCGCGGGAGATGTTGAACGGGTATTTGGCCGGATTCCAGTGCTGTGAATATACATCGGCATCGGTGGCCACACCTACGTCGCCCATACCGCCACCTCGTGAGTCGGGGGCGATGGAGAGTGAGGATACACCCGTCTGTACGGGGTTGAACTGGTTCTTGGTGCCCCAGTCATCGGCTTGCAGAGCCTGTATGGAGCATAACAGGAGGGAGAGGGTGAATGCGATTATCTTTTTCATACGTTTTTGGTCTCTATTATATAATAGGTCTGTTTTTTTTCTTGATTCGCGTATCTTCTAAAACTTTTTTCTTGCCCTTTTATTGCCTTTTGATGACTAATTTTCGCGTTTTTGTGCTTTCGCTTCCGCCATTGGGCGATGCAAGGGTGGCTCTGTAGAGGTAGATGCCGTTACCGATGGGTTGTCCGTCGTTGGTAGTCAGATTCCATGGAATATGGTGCTCGGGGGCTGCCGAAGAGGAGACTTCGGTGTGCTTCCATAGGATGCGTCCGGCGAAGTCGAACACCTCAATCTGTACGGAGAGTTTGCTTGACGGGCGGTCGTGTGTCACGATGAAGGTGGTTGACGTGTGTGCGGGATTCTCTGTGCACCACACGTTGGTGAGTATCGGGCGAAGGCCCTCGACCACTTCAAAGGTGGCATGTACGGTGGTAGAGTTGTTCAGGATGTCCCACGCACGTACCATGATGGAATGTACCCCAGGCTCCAGTGAGGGGAGACTGTAGGTCAGTGCTCCACGGGTGTAGTCTCCGGGCTCTGACCGGTAGTAGCTGTTCAGGATGTATGTCTGTTGCGGGTCATTGTCGATGATGGCAATGAGGTCGTGTCCGATGCCGTTTCCTGTGGTGTTGATGCCGTCAGCGTCGTGTAGGGCAACCATCAGCAGGGGTGTTTCGTTCACACGGTCGCCCGAGCGGAAGTCGGTGCTGTTCAGGAATAGGGCTATCTGGGGACCGATGGAGTCGTTTTGCAGGTTGTCCAATGTGCCATTCAGACAGAAACTGTTGTAGGAACCTTGTGCTTCGTCGCCAGTGTCGGCCAAAGCATAGAAGTTGATGTTGCCGTTTTCGGTAGAATAGTTGACATCCAAAGGTACGGGGAAAGTGAAGGAAAATTCACCACCTTTAACCGAGTCACTGCCGGTATATACCTCTTGGGCATAGTCCCAAAATTCGTAGATGTAGTCGGCATCGGGGTCGTTGCCGTTGCACTTGACCTTTTGTCCACTGCCATAGACGGCAGGGTGCACCAAACCGTTGAAGTTGCTGATGCGTTCGCCTGCCTGATTCACGATTTCACCCTTCAACGTCACTTGGCTGCCGCTCTTGAACTGCTGTGTGTCGTCTTCCTGAACGGGTTCTCCATTGATTTCCGTAATTCTCACTCTGTATTGGTCGGGAGTTCCCAGTTTTAGGGCCGGGTCGCCAATGAGTACGTAGTGGAGGTTGTTTTCGGGGTTGCTGTACAGGGTGGTTTCGTTCTTGGCCAGTCGCAAGGCTTCGCCCAAGGTGCGTCCGTTGGCAAACAGCTGTTTGCAGAAGTTTTTGTGCATGGCGCTACTTTCCGAACCGTATGTCGAGCGGGTGGCGCCAAGGAATACGATAGCTCCGGCATTGGGATTCAATAGGGCCGCTTCGCCCATGTTGTCCTCGGGGAGGTCTATCGGTGAGGTGTCACAAGCGGCCGTGACCCATAGGGGAAGGCGTGGCGATGACAGGGCTTCCATCTCTTTGGTACCCCAAGCCAATTCGTGGGACAATTCATCGGCACGCCCGTGGCCTGTGTAGTACATCATTAGGGCGCCCTCGGCAGAGATCTCACGAATCCGTTGGGTGACTCCCGGATAGCGCCGTCCGGTGGAACCATTCTCGCACTTGAAGGCATCCCAATAGATTTTTTCGATGATCAGGTTAGGGTTCGATTGTTGAATGCGCTCGACGAGCTGGTCGGCCTCCTCCATGTGGCGGTTGTTGTCTCCGTCATCGCCCATGATGCAGACTTTGTTTTTCCAAGCACCCGCTTCGCGGTTGGTCATGTAGCTCTCGATCTTGTCCACGACGATGGTTGCTTGTGTCGCAGAGCGTACGGTCAGGCGGCCGACGGCAGCATCGGACTTGGCCTTTGTCCATGCGGTTCCTTCGTTATCGTCCAGCAGGCAGAAGTATTCCTCCATGATGTATGAGCGTGTTTCGCTGCTCGACAGTTCTGATTGGAAACAAGGCAGAAAATCGTCGGGAGAATTACGCTTCCACTCGGCCGTAATCATGCGGTTGTCGGCTGCACAATCAGCAAACAGAAGCAGGTATTTGGGCAGGTCTTCATCCGATTGTGCACGGTCATAGAACATCTTCATGAAGCGTCGGATGGCCGTAGCATCGGGAGCTCCCGATGAAAATTCGTTGTATATCTGGTCGGCTCGTACCACAGTAACCCGTAGAGAATCATGTCGGCGATGAAGCTCTGCCAAACGTTCGGCTTGAGCCATCCATTTGGCAGAGGCGGGTACCACGATGATCATGTCCATGGCCCCAGTGGCATGCAGATTCTGATTGGATACCACTCCGGCATACTCTACGCTAGGGAAGGAGTTGGCGGTGGTATTGAGCACAACGTACTCATCGGTGAGAGCCGCTTGGTCGTTCACTTTGTAGGTGTTTCCCTCCAGAGAACCTTTGAGTTCGGTGTAGGCATATCCTTGGGCCTGGTTGTCGGAAATCTTCCACACGGTGGTGGAGGAGCTGGCATTGCTGATGATGAAACTCTTCTGGCCGGCTGTGCTGACTCTGAACTGTGTGGATGCTCCCCGCAAGGCCAATTGGCGGGTGAAGTTCAGGGTGATGTAATCCAAATGTCCCGATGCAGTTCCCGTATGTGTCAGCTTGACCGTTGTGTTTTCGGACAGACTGCCCGTGCAATCAAGGTTTCCGCTGATGGTCAGGAAGGCCGTATAGCTGGACAATCCTGAGGAACTCTTCAGCGTACCCACCTGCTTGCCGTTGACAGTGGCGATGAGGGAGGCATTGCCGGCTCCTTCTCCGAAGGCGAGTTTCAGTTTGGATGTTTCTGTAGAAACGATGCCCGGTATCTGGAAGGCATACTCTTGGGTACGCCCGTTCTTGAAGTCATACTCTTCGAAAAACACCCTTCCGCGGTGCAGCCAGCTGTATTCGTCCTTCTCGTGCAGCAGGTAGTCGGGATAAGTGTCGGTTTCAATGCCTGCAGCGTCTTTATGTTCCTGTATCGGGAATGCCATCGGTTGGGCGGTAGCATCTTCGGTCAGGAAGTAGTATCCGTATCGCGAATAGGTGTTTTGCGAGTGTATGAATCCGTCAGTCGAACGTTTCCACGAGATGGTGCCGTGGGCATAGAACAGCATGTCGCTTGTGCGTCGGTACAGCGGCACCTCTTTCAGGTCGTCAATGCAATGCTGGATGTTGCTTTCGGCCATCATTTGTCCGCCGTGGCCGTACAGGCGCACGTGAGCCGGATTGGTGAATCCCATGGAACGCAGGTCGGCATGGGTAATCCGGTGTATGCCCGTTTCTTTGATTCTAATCTTCACCCATCTGCCTTGTGCCAGTGCTGAGTTGGCGGTGTATCGTTGGGGAACAGTCTCTTCAGTTGCCCGGGTAAGAGGTTGTTGGCGTGGATGAGTAATGACGTTCAGTTTCAAGGATGTCAGGCGCTGGTATTTGTTGCCTCTACGGACAAGGGGGACCAGTGACGTGTGTAGGGTGGCTTTCTTTGCCGAGATGCCTACAAAACTCTCCACCTCCGGCCACTCGGGCAATTGTGCATCCATGGCTTTCAGTCGGGTAGCTTCTGCATTGGTGACATCCTCAAATTCGGGATATTCAATCTGTACTTCGTAATCCTGCCGTGTATAGTCCTCCTGCAAGGGGATGTTGTGCGTGAAGACGGGCAGTGTGGAGTCTATCCGCATTACTCCCCAATCGATGTCCAGGAACTCTTGGGCGTGTCCGCAGCTTCCCCACACGATGCAGAGGAGCAATGCTACTGAACGATAGTATGTCTGGATGCGTGTATGCATAAGGTTGAATGTTGGTTTGTCAAACAATAATTGGTCATCTGACGTGGAAATCCAGCAGTTTCTCCCCTTCGAGGTATCCTTGCAGGTGTTGTCCTACGCTGACGGGCCCTACACCGACGGGAGTGCCGGTGAACAGCAGGTCGCCAATCTTCAGCGTGCAGAACTGGCTGACGTAGGCGATGATTTCATCGACCTTGAACAGCATGTCTGCCGTGTGTCCGCGTTGCACGGTCTGTCCGTCAATGTCCAGATGGAAGTGCAGGTCCTGTATGTCCGCAAACTTCTCGGTGGGGACGAAGGTTCCCAATACGGCAGAGTCGTCAAACCCCTTGCACAGTTCCCAAGGGAGGCCTTCAGCCCGGAACTCATTCTGCAGGTCACGGGCCGTGAAGTCAATGCCCACGGTCACAGCATCGTAGTAGCGGTGTGCAAAGCGGGGCGCGATGTGCTTGCCCAGTCGGCAGATGCGTACCACCAGTTCGGTTTCGTAGTCAACCCGTTGCGTGAAGTCGGGGATGAAGAAGGGTTTCCCGTCTTTCAGTATGGCCGAGTCGGGCTTCATGAAGATGACAGGCTTCTTTGGTGTTAATAACGTATTGTCTAACTCTTTATTGTGTGCGGCATAGTTCATGCCAATGGCTATTATTTTCATTTATTCCAAATTTAGTCGATTGAATATCAGTGCCAAGTGTGCATAGAGCGAAGTGTTTTGCACCACGATTCCCGAGGGTACACAGATGCGGTAGGGGGTGAAGTTCCATACGGCTTTAATGCCACCGCTTACCATTGTGTCTGTCACTTGTTGGGCAATGTTGATGGGCACGGTCAGCACACCGATGTGTATGCCTCCGTATTCGTGGAATTTTTGCGGGAATTGGTCTGTGTGGAAAATGGGAATCCCATTGATTTGTGTGCCTACCAGTTTGGGGTTGATGTCGAAGGCTGCGACAATCTGCAGGCCGAACTGCTTCAAGCCCGAGTCTGCCAGCAGGGCTCCTCCCAGACTGCCAACGCCGAACAGGAAGGCAGTATGCATTTCCGTGAATCCCAAGAAACGCTCCAGTACCTCTGTCAGTTCGTCCACTTCGTAACCTACTCGTGGTCGTCCGGATACGTTCACGTATGACAAGTCCTTAGCTATCTGCGAAGCATCCATTCCCAATTGGCGTGCCAGTTGGGTGGACGAGGCATATCGTTCGCCGCGTTCTTTCATCAGACGGGCGTTAGACAGATACCAAGGGAGACGGCGCAGCGTAGGTTCTGGCACTTTGTCTGTTGTCTTCAGTATGTATGCACTCATGTCTCTGTATTGATTGTGGGCGCAAAAATACACTTTTTTTTCAAAACAGCAGGGCAAAATAGTTCATCAACCCGCATAATTGGCTATATTTGCGCCATATTTTCGAACATTAACACATCAATATCTTATGAAAAGTAAAATTAGTGTAGCTCTTTGGGGCTTTGTTTTGATGCTGGCATTGGCCAGTTGTTCCGGTTCCGGTTCGTGTGGGGCTTCCTGTCCGCCCGATTCTGTAGTTGTGGATGCCCAGAATCCGTGGGGAGCGATGGGTGAGGTGGAAAATCGTATACTGCTGACATCATTCCCTGAAAGGACGTTCGATCTTGTGACTGACTATCAGGCCGTGACGGGTGAAGATGTTTCGGACAAACTCCGTCGCGCTATCAGCGACTGCCATCGTGCCGGAGGAGGACGTGTGGTGATTCCTGCCGGTGAATATTACACGTCGGCCGTACATCTGCTTTCCAATGTCAACCTGCATGTCGAAAAGGGGGCCACACTGAAGTTCTCTACCAATCCTGCAGACTATGCTCCACAGGTGCCAACCCGCTGGGAAGGTATTGACTGTATGGGCCTCTCGCCACTCATCTATGCTTACCGGCAAGAGAACATAGCCGTGACGGGTGAAGGCACATTGGACGGACAGGCATCGTGGGACAACTGGTGGAAATTGCGTGCACGCACATCGGCTGAAGACAAGGCTGCGGGTAAGTTGATGGGTAAGGAGAAGTTGCATGACTACGAAAAGAACGTCACTTCCATTGCCGACCGTATCTTTACCGAAAGGGACGAGTTGCGCCCTCAGTTCATACAGTTCTATCAGTGCAACCGCATATTGATAGAAGGGGTCACATTGAACAATGCCCCCTTCTGGCTGCTTCATCCGCTGATGTCGAAAAACATTGTGGTGCGCGGTGTCACTCTCGATAGTCATGGGCCTAACAATGACGGATGCGACCCCGAGTCCTGTGAGAATGTACTGATTGAAAACTGTGTCTTCAATACTGGCGACGATTGCATTGCCATCAAGAGTGGGCGCAACAACGACGGACGCGTCTGGTCGCTCCCCAGCCGGAACATCATTGTACGCCATTGCCAGATGAAAGACGGCCATGCCGGAGTGGCCATTGGTAGTGAAATCTCGGGCAGTTGCTACAATGTGTGGATGGAGGATTGCCAGATTGGAAGTCCCGAAATGGATCGCCCCTTCCGTATCAAGTCCAATGCCATTCGTGGTGGAGTGGTCAAGGGATTCTACATCCGCAACATCGACATCAGTGAGTGCAAGCAGGCGGTGCTGAAACTGGAGTTGAAGTATGAAAAGGTGACTGAAGGGCCCTACTATCCTCTGTTTGAAGATATCCTGTTGGAGAATATCACCTGTCGGAAGAGCCGTTATGGCATTTGGATTGACGGTCTGGAAAACCACACGTGTGTGCGCAATGTTACTTTGCGAAATTGTCAGTTCAGTGGCATTACTGACGAGAAAGTCAATTCCGTTGTAGGGGCCGAAGGGGTGACTTTCAGCAACTCGACCTTTAATGGGGCGACTCTGTAAGTGGGTGACAAGGTTCAACGTTTAAAGTTCAAGGTTCAACGTTCAAGGTTTAAGACCATACGGAACTGGCGGTCTCTGTCATCCTGACGATAGGAAGGAACTGTGAACGTTTGCTGTAGGAGCATCCCCAAGGTAGCCCCCTACAGCATTCGTTGGCTTCTTGAACTTTAAACTTTGAACCTTGAACAAAAACTCCGCATCTGAATCAACTCTTTATTCCGCGCAAGATTTCCCGTTTTCCGCCTATAGGGCCAGGGATACGTTCCATCCGCATCCCTAATGCCGTCAGGAGTCGGCGGATTTCTCCTTTGGCACAATAGGTGGTGAGTACTGCTCCCGGATTCAAGGTCTCTATCAATCGGGCAAAAGCTTCGGCGCTCCACATCTCGGGTTGTTTCTCGGGGGCGAAGGCATCGAAGTAAACCACATCGATAGACTTGGGCAGCTCGTCAGTCAGGTAATCACTCTTCCGTTTCTCCAGTGTGAAGTGTGGAGTGATGGCCACAGGTTCGTCCCAAGTAGCGTGGTGGATGGCCTGTAGTAGATGTCCGTCCACTAGTTGTCCATAGTGGAGCTTTTCTAACAAGCCTGCATCTACGGGATATTTCTCCAGCGCGATATAGTGTACCGCACAAGCTTCAGTGGCCGCCATAGCCGTCACACAAGCGTTCAACCCTGTACCAAACCCAACCTCCAGCAGGCGTAGTGGTGTGGCAGGTTTTGTAGTATTTATCGCAGCACGGTGCAGGAAGGCGCAGTCGCGGTAGATGTGGTCCGACTCCGTCAGTGCCCCCTTTACCGAGTGGTAATGTTCGTCCAGTGCAGGAACAAAAAGTGTGGCCGACCCGTCATCGGTCAGTTCTACGGTCAGTGAAGTATCATCATTCATCATGAGCTTTTTCCTCTAATTTGTCGCGAAGGTACGGATTTTCTGTGAGAAGAGAGTTTTTTCACCGTAGAAGTTTTTAATTATTAGTGTCCGCTAAAACTTTTACGGTTATGTTGGCTTCACGGTTCATGATGTCTCTGTCACCCTGAGCGTAGTCGAAGGGTCTATCAGTCAGGGTATTATAAAATGTTTTGCTCGTAGATCCTTCGACTTCGCTCAGGATGACAGAGACCGTCAGTTCTGCATAAAAGAGGGCTTACCCACATCTAAGATATTCAAGGATAGGGTATTATTGGTGTTTAGCGGACACTAATAGTTTTTAATAAGAAGTAATTCTTTCTTTTAATAAAGCATAGAGGTGTTGGTTTTATTATCCGGTTGAAAAAGTTTAAAAACTCTTCTGATGTCTTATCGGGGCGGGTTTTAACCTGGTGTATAAATGAGGTAAAAAGTCGGGGAAAGTTTTCTCGTTTTTTTTCGTTAGGATCCATTGAGGGTAGTTTCGTAAGTATTCAGTACGTTTTAATCGGGAATTATTCACAGTCGCCTGTTTATTGCTCAAAAAGGGAAAGTAAAGTTTTATTTTCCTATTTCTTAAAAATTTTTCTAAAATAGTTCCTTTGGTTTGCTCCTTTGTTTATAAATTTGAAATGACAATTAATTAAATAATCAATAAAAACTAAGGAAACATGAGAATCAAGATTAGACAAAAGAATTTAAAGGCAGGCCGTATGTCCTTGTATCTGGACATTCATTGGAATGGTCGTCGTTGGAAAGAGTTTTTGGGTATATGGTTGGAAAATCCGACAAATGCAGCCGTACAGAAAGAAAATGCACTGAAGATGCAGACAGCCATGCGTCTTTGTGAAGAACGTAGGGTGAGCCTGTTGATGCAGGAGTCGCAGGCCATATCTAGTGTTCTTCTCGTAAGTGATTTCCTGAAGGTCTTTAATGAATTTGTTTCGTCCTATACACGGAAGGACCTTAAAGTAGTGAAAGCTGTAGCCAGTTATTTAAGCCACTATGCCGTCGATGCCGATGTGCTGAATCGGGTTTTGGATAAGAGTGTTTGCGAAGAGTTCCTTTTCTATCTGTCCGACTCTCTGCATGGGAACACCCCTGTCGGATACTTCAAGAAATTCAAGATGTGTTTGGCCCAGTGTGTCGAAAAAGGGTTGTTGCTGAAGAATCCAGCTAATGGCATACGTCTGACCACCTCAGAAGAGATAACTAAAGATATCTTGGATTGCAGCGAGATTCAGCAGCTGGCCGACACTCCCATGCCCAACGAAGAGGTGAAGCGTGCATTCCTTTTCGCCTGCTATACAGGACTCCGTTGGTGCGATGTGGTAGCACTCAAGTACAAGTCTGTTGACTTCAGTCGGAATATGCTTGTTGTATGTCAGCGCAAGGTGATGTCCCATTCTTCGAAAGCCGTGTTACATTTGAATCTGAACAAGACAGCGATGAACCTCTTGCAGAGGCATACCGGGGAGGCTGATGACAAGGTGTTCCAACTTCCCTCCTATTCATACGCTCGTCGCCTGTTGATAGATTGGGCTGTAAGGGCCGGTATCCAGAAACACATCACGTTCCATTGTGCCCGTCATTCATTTGTGACGAACCTCATGTTAGGCGGAGCCAATATCAAGACAGCCTCCATATTGGCAGGCCATTCCACCATTCGGCATACCGAAAAGTATGTGCACATCATTGACGAAGTCAAACAGCGGGCAGTTGACAGTTTGCCTGATTTGGAATTGAAGTCAGGTTCGGATGAGTAACCACTAATCTGGTAGTCCTTTAATTCAATAAGAAGGGACACAGCTGGGGAGACGTTCCCGCTGTGTCCCTTCGCCTCTTTTTACACCTATATGTGCTTATGAAATAGAAAATTATCTTGTTTGTGAAGTTTACGGCACGAATACTTCCTACCTGTCAGGGACGGTCAATCGGTATTTCGGATGCAACTTGAAGACGGTGGTCAACAGTTATCGGGTGGAATATGCGAAAGAACTTCTCCGTTCACGCCAGTACAGCATTCGTGATATTCCCCG
>JAFXDL010000052.1 GCA_017516265.1 Bacteroidaceae bacterium | reverse complement strand
TGCCTATTTGAAGGAGAAAGGATTTGAAGCAAAGTCGGCTGAGGGGGAAAGCATGGAGATTTGCTTCATTGAGGGGGATTACCGCGACTTCCTCCGCCAGCAGATACCTGACATAGACGACCGCATAGGTAAGGGGAAGTTTGTGGATGCTGCCGGACATACGTTAGGAGTTCATCAGGGGTTTCCTTTCTACACCATCGGGCAACGCAAGGGGCTAGGGGTGGCGCTGGGAAAACCTGCATACGTCATCAAACTCAATCCGGCAAAGAATACGGTGATGCTGGGTGATGCCGATGAATTGAAGGCTGAATATATGCTCACCGAGGCTCCTGTGTGGGTAAACGAAACAGAGGATTTGAAGGGTAAAGGGCTGACGGTGCGCATCCGTTACCGTAGCCAGCCGATACCTTGTGAGGTGACTTCTCTGGATGATGGACGCTTGTTGGTGTATTTTCTTGGTGAGGCTTCTGCCGTTACTCCTGGCCAGTCGGCTGTCTTCTACATTGGCAACCGTGTGGTGGGTGGTGCGTTCATTGCTTCACAGCGGGGGATTGGGATGTTTTGTGGGTGATTTAGGGAAAAGTGAAGAAGGGGGGCAAGGTTTAAGGTTCAAAGTTCAAGGAGTGTAGTTTTTTGAGGAGTGTAGGAGTGTAGAAGTGACGCTTCGCTTAGGAGTGTAGACAATAGTCTAGCAAACTCAAGGTTCAAGGTTTAAAGTTTAAGGAGTGCAGGAGTTCAAGGAGTGCAGGAGTTCAGACAATAGCTTGGCCAACCAACTCACCAACTAACTAACCAACTCACCAACTCACCAACTCACTCACCACCCCCTATATTTACTTGGCATATTCAATCAATTGTTTATAAATGGGAAGGTTGTTCAGCAGGTGTGCATTGCCGACGATGAACATCTGTTTGCGTGCCCGTGTGAGAGCAACGTTGAGTTTGCGGTCGATGGTTTGTCCGTCTGTGATGGAAGATACAGACAGGATGTCCAACTGATACCGTTGGCTCACGGTGGTGCTGAAGATGATGATGTCCCGTTGGCTTCCCTGATAACGCTCTACGGTGTCTATCGTAATCTCTTCGGTTCCTTCTATGTCCAGTAGGGCTAGTTCATTAGCAATCATGGCTATCTGATTGCGGAAGGGTACGATGATGCCTATCCGCCTTGCGGCATTGAAGGGTTGGTTGTTTTGCCGGCACAGTTCATGTATGGCTTTTACCAATGCAGCTGTTTGACGGGCTTCGCAACGATTGATTTTGTGGGGTTCTTCGGCTGGTGGATAAGGGATGTCTATGAACTTCATGCGGCTGGTGGCTACCAATGCCTGCAGGTCGTCAGCCTTGTCATAATGAATCCACTCCAACGGTTCCTGTTGATGGCGGACAGGGACGATGTCCAGTTGCTCGTTGTAGAATTGCCGGTTTACAAATCCGCTGATATCCGGGTGCATACGCCCTTGCCGGTGCAGCATGGCATAGGCGTGTGATTGTTTCTGTCTGCCCAACAGCCGTTCGAAGAGTGAGTTGCGACAATCGGTAAGCCCGATGTCATTTAGCTGTTTGTTGGTCACTCTTGACTCTTCGGTGCGTTGCAACACTACGGCTGGAAGCTGTTTGTGGTCACCGATGAGGATGAATTTGTCCACGGCACACTGCCCCCCTTGATGGGCGCAAAGGATGCCCAGTATCTGGGGCTCCAGTATCTGCGAAGCCTCGTCGATGATGGCAATATTGAAATGTTTCAGTTCGAACAGTTCGGGATGTCCACAGATGGAAGACACCGTGCCGACAATGATGCGTATGGTGTCCAGTTTCTGCCGCACCTGTATGCGGTTGGTGCAGGTTTGCATCATGTTGCTTGTCAGATGGGGCCGGTATACCTTTTCGCAAGATAATTCGCTGCCTATGCGCATATAAGTAGGGGCGGGGGAGATGTTTTCCAGCATCTCACAGATTTCATCTACTGCCCGATTGGTGTATGACAGGAGCAGGATGTTGTTGTCGGCATCGCCATGAAACTCTTCCACCATGGAGCGTAGTGCCACGGATGTCTTGCCTGTGCCCGGGGGACCGATGAGCAGGAAATAATCTTGTGCCTGCTTGGCTTTGGTCACAATTTCCTGAATCTGACTGTTCGGATAGTGCCCGTTTATTGTTAGGGTCGTATCCGTTTCTGGTTGCCGGCGACAGAGCAGTAGGTCTCTCCGATGCTGGGGGGTGGTCAGCAGGGCATACAATCCTTTGTACAGGGCCGTGTAGGATGAATCCATGTAGTCATGTTCGATGGCATACAGGCTCTGTGGGGTGAATATGGCTGTGTTTCGTTGTTTGTTTCTGAGACAGACGGTGATGTGGTGCATATCTATCTGTTCGACATTGCCGCGTATGATCTGGTGATTGGTGGCATTGTCCTCTTCACCGTTTCTCTCATATAGCATCACAATGTCGCCCTGACGGAAGTTTGGCAGGAAATTCTCACCGTATTGGGGCATTTTCAGGATAACCTTCTCAATGCCTTCATCTCCGATGAATTCAATGATTTCAAGGCCCGTCAGTATGTTTCCTGCGGACAGTTTGGTCAGGGTGTCTGAACTCCAGGTGCTGGAGAAGCCCTGACTGCTTCCTTGTCTGACATCTCCTGTCTTTGAAAGGAATTGTTCGCGGGAGACAAAAGCGGTGAAGGTGTAGAAATAATCGGTCAACAGGGTGTCGTCCGTATGGAAAGGAGTCAGGAAAGCCTCCAATTGCGGACGTTGGTATTCCTCCCATAAGCGGCCTTTTACCCCGTGAGTATTGAGTAATCGGGTGGTTATGGTAGGTATCAGACCGCGTCCGCCATCTTTTTTCATGATGCATTCATTGGCGATGATGCTATTCCTTAATCCGATGGCCCGTTGTATTTGCGCTTTGGCACTTCGTTCGGCAAACAGTTTGGGGTATTGCGAGTAAAACAGATAGGTGTTTACCGCATCGCGTGGTATGTCGAGGCTGTAATATAGGACTTCCTTGTACAGTGCCATTTGCAGGGCATGGTTCTCTTTGGGGCGTACGTTCAAGCCGAAGCCTTCTGCTTTGCCCGATTTCAACTCTATCAGATTCCTGAAATCGCCTTGCAGAAAGTCCATACGGCCTTGTAGTCCCAGGTGTTCGCACAGGAACGAAGGCTCCAACAAGGCACCGTCTTTGTCTATCTGGCAGGTGGGCGAGTTGAATACTGCCTGCACCGTTTCGCGGATGTACTTGAATTGTTCTTGGGCACGGGCAAAGTATTCGCGGTCAATCTTGTCGCAACTGGTATAAGCCAACAGTTCGTTGCGAAACACTTTCTGTATCGAACGTTCGAAGGTGGCCGGTTGGTGGGGTTGTTCGTTGACACAGTCGTCCAAAAACTGGTTGGCTGCATTTCCCAGAAGGATATAGTGACTGGTTTCCCGCGGACGGAATTTGCTTACCAGATAGTTCAGCGGATGGTTGCCGTACGTTTGCAGACATTCGGACAAGGCGCTGATGTCCAACAGATAGTCGGGCTCGAAAACAATTAGTTCGGGATACCAGATGTTGTCTTCCTGTAGGGTGACACTCAGCAGATTCAATTGGGTACCGACAACGAGTTGTTCGCTCAATCCGGCAAAGGGAGGATAGGTTGTGTAATCTACTTTCAGCAATTGTTCGTCCGACATCTGTTCACTGAATCCGTAGATGAGATGATCGTCCCAATGATCGACAACCAACCGAAGGCTTTTGTGGGTGCTACTTGCTTTTTGTGATGCACTTGAGAGACTTCGCCACTCTCGGGGCAAGATGCCCGACAAGGTAGCAGGTATGGGTTGGTCATACCAGTGGCTGATGGCTTCGCACAGGGCTTTCAGGTCGTAGAGGTAACTTTCGTTTTCGGGTTCTTCCTCATGTCGGATGATGCGTCGGGCATGTTGGCGGAAGTGTTCGATGGCATTGCGCCGCAATCCTGATTGTTTGCAAAGGGCATACAGGCGTGAAAACAGATTGGAGAAGTCGGTGCCATAATCCTCTGTCAGCAATTTGCAAGTGCGGTCGAGCAGGTCATACAGTCGGACATACTTTTCGGTCAGAGTCAATGCTGCCCGATGATATTGCAGTATCTCATCAAAGGCATTCATGTCATTCCTTTATTTTCTCTTGATAAATACGGTGGCGTGCTCTGATTTCACGCACGAAGGTATAGGTCTCCACTCCTCTGAAATAGCCATTCCGACACAGGCTGTCGTTGTAGTACTCCGGCTTGCTTTTCAGCAGGATGAATTTCTCCACATTGTCTTTCCAGACGTGTTTGTCATATCCGTATTTTCCGGCCAATGCCATGGCATCGTACACATGGCCGATGCCTGCATTGTAGGATGCCAGGATGAAGTTGATGCGTTCGTCCGTGTCTGTGATGCTTCTGAAGCTCCTTTCCATCTGCTTCAGGTATTTGGTGGCGGCTCTGACACTCTCTTCGGCATTGTGCTCCTTGCCTTCGGGTACTCCCAAGGCACGAGCCGTCCGTGGCATCAGTTGCATGAGTCCTTTGGCTCCTGCCCATGATACCACACTGGTGTCAAAGTTGGACTCCTTGTAGGCCAACGAAGCCAGCATCTTCCAATCCCAACCGATGCTGTCGGCATATTTCTTGAACAGGTGGTCGTAGTGCGAGATTTTTCCGTCTTTGATGGAGAGGATGTAATAGTGAGGTTGGCTTTTGGCCTGCTCAAAATATCGTTTCATACTGGCTTTGTAGGCCGGAGAAGTCATGTTTTGTTGGTGCCACAGGTCGGCAGCTTCGGCCAGTAGCGGTTGGTCTTTGCGCACGGCCCATGATGAACGTTGGTCGAGTCCCACTTGCAGGGCAATGTTCAGGTTGGGGTAGTAGGTGCGGTTCAGCTTGGCCACTTCGTTGTCACAGATGGTGTATCCGATTTCACCGGATGCCACTTTGGAGATAAGGTCTTCCTCCGTGATGCTGTCACTGGTTATTTCATGGATGAGGATGCCTCCTCCCAACTCCTTGTTAAGATTACGCAGGCGGTTCAGGCTCCGCCCGGGTTTTACATAAACCTCTTTGCCTACCAATTGGGTAACGTCAGTCAGCAGATTTGATTTACGACTTTTGCGTTGCACCAGCACCTGGTGACTCACCACGTCTTCGCCACAATACAGCAAGCTGTCTTTTCCCTCCAAGGTGATGGGCATGTTGTAAGTTATCAGGTCGCCTTCGCCTTGTAGCAGCATGTGTTGCAATTGTTGGGGGGTGGAGGCTATCTTCACCTCCAGCTTCACTCCCAATGAGCGTGCAAACTGTTCGACCAGTTCATATTGGAATCCCATGGGTTCGCCACGATAGATGAAGTATGTGGTCGAACTGTATAGGGTCAATACCACCAGCTTGCCACTATCTTCGATTTGTGGCAAGTCGTGAGGTGGTATTTCTGTATGTTCATTTGTGCGCGTGTTGCAACTGAATGTCACGATGGTCAGTAGCACGGCGAATATGAAAGGCACGATGGATCTCATGGATACG